>JANYBX010000166.1 GCA_025360615.1 Opitutia bacterium | reverse complement strand
CATGAGGTGGCGATGTCCGATGTTGAGATGACTGGTGAGGGAAAACGCGCCGTAAACGGTCACGAGCACGATCAGCGGTAGAGCGGCGTAGAGTCCCATCCGCGCTCTGGCGACGAGCTCATTTGACCTTAACCGCCGGGGCCAAGCGACGAGGCCAGTGAGCGGCAAGGCGACCAGCAGGGCGGGCGTGCTCTTGTAGAGAAACGCCAGCGGGAAAAACCGCACCCAGCCCGTGACGCTGTATTCGCCGTCGAGATAGGCGGCGCGCTGCTGCGACATCTCGATGACAAAAGCGTAGCCGTAGAGGAACGCCTCCGGCAGCGCGTGCCAGGCCGCGAGCGCGCGCACCACGGCACCCTGCGCGCCCATGCCGGCGATGGCGCTCTCAAACGTCTGGATATACTGCCACGCGTCCGGCAACGCCGGGTTGAAGCCCGTGTAGCGAAAACCAAAGCACGCCCAGATCAGGCCGATCGCCGCGAGCCCATGCCCCAGCGCCGAGAGTGTGATGGCGCCGAGCTTGCCGGGGCGCGTGTCGAAGGCGCGCCCGCAGAATACCACCGGCACCGGAGCCCAGATGCGCGCGAGGGCCATCAACAGAAACATGGGGATGAGCAACACCGCTGAAAATTTCGCGACGCAGGCCAGCGCAAAAACCACCGCGCTCAACCACCAGCTTCCGGCTCGACCGTCATGGAGGTACCGCCACCAGGCGCCGACACTCGCGAGCATGAAAAAGGTCATACACGCATCGGAAGTCACGAGTGCGCCATGGGCCAGAAAGGTGGGACAAAAGGCGTAAAACAGCAGCGAGACGAAAGCGCCGGCGAGGCCGAAGAAACGCCGCGACCAGCAAAACACCAACAGCCCGGTTGCGACGCTGAAGAGTGCGATCATCGCGCGCCCCGCCATGAGCCGGGGAAAATGATCCTCGCCGGTCTCGTAGAAAAACTGGTGGCCGAGAACCCACGCATCGCTGGTGCGCCAGTAGGCGTTGCCGGTCAGTTTGGGAAACGTCGCCCCCGCGAGCCAAGTGGGGAGCGCCGCCCAACGTTGCGGCAGGTTGCCGTTCTCCGGCTGGAGGCGGTAGTCGTTGAGCTGCCAGTAGGCGACGCCGGCGGTCAGATGGGCGATCTCATCGGCCGTCGTGCTTTCGCGCCGCTTGCTGGTGACGGCGAGCGCGAAGTGCAGTGCGAGCACGGCGGTCACGGCGAAGATGATGAGTCGGCGGTGCGGGCGGAGGCGTGGATCGGACATCGCAGGACAAAAACGTGGACTCAGCGTCGCGCGCTCGCGACGCTCCCACAAGCCCGAACCCGGCCGCATGAACGCAGACGAATATACAAACTTGGACCGCGTCGAACGCACCCACTGGTATTACTCCGGCAAGCGCCAGCTCGTGCGGCGCTGGCTCGGGCGCGTGCGCCCGCCGCAGCCCACGGATGTGTTGCTCGACTGCGGGGCGGGCACGGGAATTTTCGCAAAGGAGATGGAGGCGAGCTGCCGCGTGCTCGTGCTCGACGATCACGAGGAGGCGTTGCGGTTGCTCCGCACGCGTTTTCGCCCGGAGCAGATTTTGAGTCTGGCGGGCGATGCCGTGCCGCTGCCCGACGGCTCGCTCGAGTATGTGACGGCGCTCGATGTGCTGGAGCACGTGCCGGACGACGCGGCGGTCGTGCGCGGCTTCCACCGTCTCGTGAAAACCGGCGGGATCGCGCTGGTGACCGTGCCCGCGAGCATGGCGTTGTGGAGCGACTGGGATGTGAGCCTGCATCACTATCGCCGATACAACCGGCCGCAATTGCGCGCTCTGTTTCCAGCGGATGGCTGGGAAGTCCTCCACGTCAACTACACGAATGTCGCCGTCTATCCCGCCGTCTGGCTCGTGCGAAAATGGCGCTCATTGGAGAAACGTCTCGGGCGGGCCGCGCCGGCGGGCCGGGCGGAAGACAGCGAACCGTCGGCTTGGTTGAACGACGCGCTGCGGGCGATCTTCGTCGGTTTGGCGATGTGGCGGATTCCCTACCCGTTCGGCGTGAGTCTGGTGCTCGTGGCGCGGCGGCGCGCGTGATTCAGGGCAAGAGCCGCGCGACGGGGTGTACGCGATCGGGCGCTAGGGCAGGGCTTCGACCAGGCGAGCCAAACGATCCTGTCCTTGGCCGCGAAAGGCCGCCGCCACGCTGGCGCGCAGGTTTTGCATGGCGGCGGGCGGGAGTCGTTCAGCGGGGTTTGCTCGAAGCCAGAGCAACTGGCTCACGGCGCCTCTCGCGTCGCCATCGCGCGCGAGTAACATGCCGAGGCTGAATCGGGCGGTGGCGGAGCGTGGTGAAAAGCTGAGTGCACGGCGCAGGCGTTCCACCGCTTGGCGGGTGTCGCCTTGAGCGGTGGCGTAGCGAGCCTGCGTGATGAGGAGAGCCGCGTAGGGGGCGGGGCCGCGCTCGGTTTCGGTGGCGGTGATTTTTTCGCTCAGATCGCGGAGCGTTGAGTCGGGAGCGCCGTCTCTTTTGATGCGTTCGAGTTGCAGGCGGGCTTGGCTGATTTCGCCTCGGTGGAGGTGGATGTTCAGGAGTCGGGTCGAATAGAAGTCGCGCGTGGGCGAGCTGGTCTGGATCGCGGTGATTCCGTCGAACAAGGTGTCATCCGAGGACCAGAGGGTGAGTTGGCGCCGGGACATCGCGATCCAGGGGGGAAGCACCATCACGATGGCCGCCGGGAGGATTCGAGCGGTGATGATTCGGAGGCGGTGCGAAGCGGAAACCGCCGCGAGCACGCCGAGGGCGAGCCCGATCATGGCAATGTGGGTGTAGCGGTCGCTCGGAAAGAACGGGTGTTCCTGCAGGCCGAGGACGGGCACGAAGGCCGCGAGGGTGGCGAGGGCGAAGAGGCCGGCTCTGGCGCGGCGCCAAAGCAGGGCCGCGCCCAGCAGCGCGAGAGCGGCGCAGGCCATCATCGACAGCAGAAATCGCGGCGCGAGCGGTCGCACGTTTTCGAGCAGGGGGTAGGCCGGGTTCAGGTCAGCGGGCCAAATGATTTTCGCGATGAAGTGAGTGGCTGCGGCGCTGGCTTGGGCGACTCGTTGGCCGAGGTCGAACTCGGCGAGTGTCGGGGTCGGATCGTGAGGCACAATGGAGCCGAATTGGCGGGCGGTGATCGCGGCCGCGAATCCCGCGACACCCGCGATCATAAAGGGCAGCAGCGACATTCCCAGCCGGCGAAGTCGGATGCGATCCTTGCACATTTCACGCAGTCCGCCGTCTTGCAGCGATCCGACCGCCGCGCACGCCGACAGCAGGGGCAGGAAGGAGATCGCGGCCGGGTGGGAAAACAACGCTGCGATAAAAAAAATCAGACTCGCCGCGAGGGTGCCGCGCCGGGGGAGAGTGCCCCCGAGCGAGGAAAGGAAGAGCTGGAGCGAAAGGAGTCCCAGCAGCGTCGCGAGCAGATAGATCAGGGTCGTCACCCACGCGACGGTTTCCACTCGGAGCGGATGCCATCCCCACCAGGCGGCGAGCGCGAAGGGGAGGAGGCCGAGGATGGGAGCGCCGCCCAGTTTGGCCTGATGGATGCCAAGCAGGCGGGCCAATCGTGCGAGCACGCCGCAGAGCACCACGCAGGCCGCGGCGTGGAGGAGGACCGATGCGAGGTGGAACCAGAAGGGGTCGAGGCCTCCGATGCTCGCGATCGCGCAGCAGGCGAGCCAGCCGACCGGGACGTATCGCATCATCACGGTGTGCTCCGTGGCGATCCAGCGCAGGCGCCCCGCGTTCAAGGGGCCGAAGTCGCGGTTGAAGACGAAATTCACATCGTCATCAAACATCACAAAGCCGAAGCCAAGGCTCGCCCGATAGATGAAAAGGCATCCCACGACCAGCAGCAGGCCGCCGAGCCAGGGGCGTAGGAGCGGAGCAGGCGGCTGACTCGGATCAGCGGGATTCACGGCAGGAGCCGCACGAGCGCGAGTTCTTCGCCGGTGGGCGAGCGCAGGATGATCAGGGTTTTATCCGGGAGAAAGTGGTGGCCGTGACGGTCGAAAAAAAGATTCAGCATTGTGGGTCCACTCTTGGAGAAGGGGTATGAGCGCGGTGCAGCGGCCGCCCGCGCGGCTCCGGCGGAATCGAGGGGAGTGAACTCCACGCGGCAGTTGGTGTTGTTCAAAGTGATCGCGGCTCCGCGGTCGCCGTCCATGCCGGTGAGTTCAATGGTGGCCACGGTGGCGTTGGCCGGGAGGAGAAGGGTCACGCGCAGCAGCGTGCCGGCGGTGTCGGGTGGGGCGGACTCGAACAATTCCGCCGTTTGGAGCGGCGCGATGTGCCGTCCGCGGCGCACGCGAAACTCGAAGTCGTCGATCGTGAAGGCGGGCTCGTAGTCGCGCATGATCGCCTCGACCAGCGGCCCATGCGGCGTGAGTCCGCGTGCGCGCAGAAAATCCAGATGCCCGCTTTGCACGATAATTCCCGCGCGCGGATGGGCGGCGAGGGAGGCGAGGATGGCTTGTTGTTGGGTGGCACTGAGGAGTGAAAACCAGTGCGTGGCGTTGGCCAGAGTCGGGGTCGGCTGGCCGCTCCAGAGGTTAAGGCTGAACATGCCCGGCAGGGAAAAAAGCAGGTCGGTATGAACGGCGGCGTTCAGGCTGAGCAGACGGTAGGTCGCGGTGGTGGCGTCGGGCAGGCGCACTAATTCGGCCCCCGGCAGCGCGAGCGAGCGGCTCTTCGTGTAGCGCATCCCGATTTCCGCGAGGCGCATTCCGAGCAGCCCGGCGCCGGCGATGAGCGTGAGTTGAAGGACCGGTTTCGCGACGCGGCGCAGCCGCTCGGAGGTTCGCCCTCCCAGCCACTCAATCGCCTCGGTCGCGCCCACGGCCGCGAGGGGCAACGCGAGAAAAGTGCCCCAGGCGATCTGGCTGCCGGGCACGGGATAGGCGTGCAGCCATTGGCCGAAAAACAGCAGGCCGAGCCACGTCCGTGCCCGCGTGCGTGAGGGAGTTTCCCCCGGCAGCGGCCAGAGAAACGGCCAGAGCAACGGCGCGGACCACGCGAGCACGAGATTATCCGGGCTGACGGCCGGGAAGCGGAGCAACTGCGCGGCCAAGGCGACCGTGGCGGCGACCCGGATGAGCGCGATGCCGAGGGCGACACGCTCCGGCTGGCGACGGTGGAACCAACGTGCGGCTAGGAACAATCCAAGCGAGATTCCCGCCGCGACGAGGATGCCCTGCGGCCAGAGGAAGCGCAGGCTGAAGTTAACCGGATGCCGCAGCGGCCCCAGCAGCATGCCTTCCAGTAGTTCTGACAACGAGGTGCCACGCGCGAGCACGAGCCCCAGCACCCCCAGTGTCACGGCGGCGCCGCCGGCCAGCGCAGCGCGCACCTCGCGGCCTGCCATGCGGGCCGTGGCCCCGATGGCGGCCGCGCCCACGGCGGGCACGACAGCCAGGGTGAAGACGGCCGCGTAGGTCTGCACCCATGGCGTGGCGAGCAGTGCTTTCATCAGCGCCCACGGCAGTGCGGCGGCTCCCGCCGCGAGCAGGAAAGGCCCGAACCGGCGGAGGCGTTCATCGCGATGGTGCAAAATCCAGAGCGCCGCCGCCGAGAGCGCGGCGAAACCGCCCACGTTGAACTTGGTGAGTAAAAGCGCCGCCGCGCCCGCGCCCGCGAGGGCGGCCCAGTGCGTCGTGCGATCCTGATCCAGCCACACGCCGCCCGCGACGGCGAGCAGCGCGGTGAGCAGCACAATCAAGCCTCCCGGGTGCGACGGCTCGCTCGCCATGATCCACAGGTAGACAAAGGTCGTCGCGAGCGTGGCCAGAGCGGCGGCGAAATGGCGCGTCAGCCGCCAGACGAGGGCACCGCTGCCGGCCGCCCCCGCCGCCCAGATGAGCACGGTGAGCACGCGGCCCGCGTTGTTGGTGAGCGGCACGCCGAGGAGGTGGAGCACCTGCCACCACGCGTAGGGGAACGGGCCATACTGCGAGTAAACCTCCCGGTAGAGTTGGCCGTGCTCCACGAAGTTTTTCAGCGAGAGGAGTACGTAGCCCTCGTCGTCATAGAGCATGAACACGCTGAACAACATCGCGCCGGCCGCGACGGTGAGCGCGGCGGTGGCGAGGATGAGCGCGAGCGGGGCGAGCCGGAGACGGCGCATGGGGCGGCGTCAGTCCCGCGCGGACCGGGGCGGCTTTGCGAGATAGATGGGGCGTTGTTTCACCTCATCGTAGATCCGGCCGAGATATTCGCCGAGCACGCCGATGCCGATCAATTGCACGCCGCCGAGGAAAGTGACGATGGTGATGAGCGTGGTGAAACCGGTCTGGGCGATTTCGATGCCGAGCAGTCGTCGCACGATGAAAAACAGGGCAAGGGCAAAGCCCAGCCCGCTGATGAATAGCCCGGCGTAGGTGAGCACGCGCAGCGGCAGGTAGGAAAAACTGAACAACCCGTCCAAGGCGTAGCGCGCCAGCCGGCCGAAACTTTGCTGCGGCTGCCCCGCCGCCCGCTCCTGCCGGTCATAGAGGACATCGGCGGTGGGAAACCCGATCCACGCGCGTAACCCCGGGAAAAACCGGTGCCTCTCCGGCAACTGGCGGAAAGCACCGAGTGCGTGACTTCCGATCAGGCCGAACGTGCCGGTGTTTGCCTCGATGGGATAGTCGATGAGCTGGCCGAAAACCGCGTGGAATAAATCGAAGCCCGCGCGACGCAGGCCGCGTTCGGCACGCGAGCGGCGGACCGCGCGCACGATTTCCGCACCGCCCTGCCAGGCTGCGACCAGCTGCGGGATGAGTTCAGGCGGATCCTGCAGATCGGCATCCATGGTGACCACGGCCGCAGCGTCGACGACGTGCGCGAGGCCGGCGGCGAGGGCGGCTTGAAAGCCGAAATTGCGGGTGAGCTCGACGAGTTCGAAGCGGGCATCCTTCGCGGCTTGGGCGCGCACGAGCGCGACGGAGCGGTCGCGGCTGCCATCATCCACGAGCACGGCGCGCCACGTGCAGCCGGGCTGCGCATCGAAGAGCGCGGTGAGTCGCGCGATGAGTTCGGGCAGCACCGCCTCCTCGTTGAAAACGGGAATCACAAGGGCGATGACCGGGGGGGAAGAAGGCGTGGGCACGGGTCGCGGTGAGGCGGATGGGCTGAGGCGAAAATGAGAATTATTGGCCCGGGTGCGAGCACAAGCGTGGGATCGCTTCATCGCGGGCGGGGGTCTGCCTGCGGTCGGCTAAGCTCACTCTGATGGAGGCGCACTGGGCGAGTTGTGAAGCGCTGATCTGGCGGTGCGCGCGCGCGCCAGCGCGAGCAGAAAAATCATGCCGGCCAGCGCGATCATGAGCGGCGCGGGCGCGATCGACTGGTCAGCGAGAAATGCGACCCGGTGCTGGATCTTGCCGGCGAGATTCATCAGCGCGCTGGAGTTGTAGGCGGTGAACTCGCCCGGCAGAGGATGGTCGAGCACCCGGTTTTGCGCGGCAAATTGCAGCGCGATGCCAAAAGTGAAATCCACGGCGCCGCCGACCATGAGCGCCCACCGCCAGCCGCGCCCGAGGGCGGACCAGCGCGCGGCGAGGAAGGCCAGCCCTAGCAGCACGAGGCTTTGGAGACAGATGTGGGTCAGGCCCCATTCGTCGCGCTCGCCTTGCACGGCGACGCTGAGCAGCACGATGGCGGTGAGGCTGGCGATCCAGATTGTGCGCGTGGCACGGTGGGCGGCTCGCGCCGTGCGCCACAGTTCGCGAGCGATCACGCACCATGCGATGGAGCCGAACGCGAGCGGGAGGTTGAGTTGGTAACACTGGAAGAACCAGTCACGCGTCGCACCCCACGAACTCGACTGGGCAATCAGCGCGGGGTCGAGCGGGCGTAGAAAATGGGGGATGAGCGTGTCGCAGAAATTGAGGGCGATTTTGAGCAACGGGCCGCCGTGATAGGCGTCGGACGGGGCGACGCTGGTGTTGGTGAGAAAAGTGCCCTTTGCACCATAGTGCGCGAGGGACCAGACGAACCAGGTGGAGAGCAGCAATCCGCCCGTGATCGCGGCGTCGAATGTCATGCGCCGCCAGTTCTGGGCGCGGCGGTGAGGCCAGCCGAGGACCAACCAAACGGTCGTGAGCACGACGGCGTAGGGTCCGGCCGAGTAGTGCGTGAGAAGTCCGCCGGCGAGGCTCGCGGCGAACAACGTGGCCGCGGCGCGTGGTGGGACGGCGTCGTGGGCGCGCAGGAAAAAATACAGGGCGCTCAGCACGAAGAACGCGGCGGGCAGCTTGGTCCAGGGGAAGGTGGCGTTTTGGACGAAGAGAGGATTCACCAGCACGAGGACGGCGAGCAGGGCGATGGCGGGGGCGCCGCCGCCAAAGCGACGTGCCAGCAAGCCCATGGGCAGGAAGGCGAGGCTGCTGAATAGCGCAGTGAAAACCTGGTAGTGCGCGAAATCCAAGCGACTCAACGCGAGCAGCGCGCCCGTGACGACGTTGGCCAGCGGAGGACGGGCGGGCAGCGGGTAGCGACCGATAAATTTGTAGTCGAGCGGGCCGCGGTTGAGGAAGAATTCCGCGCGTTCCCAGTGTTCAAACCAGTCGCTCGCCCAGCCGCCGCCGGAGTAGCTCACGATAAAAAAAAGTCCGGCGACGAGCATCGCGCTGACGAGGATTTGCGCTGTCAGCAGGGCGCGCGCATCGGGATCGCGTAGCGTGGTGACGAAAGCATGACGCCGATGCAGAAGCCCGAATGCGGCGACTCCGGGGAGGAGCCAAAGCAGGGCTGGAGGCGCGGCGAAGACATAGACCGACCACGCCAGCAGCCAGATGCCGAGGAGCGAGAGCAGGACGGTCGCGAGTAATTTTTCCGCCGGGTCGTGAGCGAGGCGCGCCGTCAACGGCCAGGCGAGGCCGAGGGTGACGCCGAAGAAAAGCAGGAGAATACTGAGGAGAGACAGAAGCATTCAGCGGGGGGAGTTCACAATGGGCGCGAGTCGTGCGGATGGGGCGGGGTCATGTCATTGCGCTGGGCCAATGAGGAACCGGTATGGTGGAAACGTTGAAATCGCATGAGTGGCTGTCGGGTGCGAAGTCCCAACGGGCGCGCGGATCAAGCTGGGCGGTGAAATTGTTTAGGGATGAACGATCACCTGAGAAAAAATCATTTCATCGTCTGACCAGATGGGGTGAAGGGCTGGGCCAGGATCGCGGAAGAATGCGCTGCGGGCCAGATAGCGCTCGTTGACGGCGCCTTTGTTTAACAGCACGAATCCGATGCCGACGGCACGCAGACGACGGGCGATTTCCGGTGTCGGCAGGTTGGCGTCGAAGAGGAAGCCCACCTCAGGACTCCAGAGTGGCAGCGTCTGTGCGCCTTGGGAGGTGAGGAGAGCATTAGGCCCGAGCGTGAGGATGCGTTGGGAGCCGGCGGCTCGAGCGAGCGCGCGGTAGATCGGGCGCTCATGGTAGTCCTGCACGCCATGACCGGCGGCCAACCAGTCACCCGGAGGGATTTTGTAGACCGTGCCCGGCAGGGTAAGCGCGCGCAGAGCGGCATCGGTCGAGAAAACCGCCAGCGCGAGCCCCACGCCGGCGAGGTGCCGCCGCGAGGGGATCCATCGGGCACAGGCTGCGCCGCCGAGCACCGCGCCGATGATGATCGCGGGGCTCAGCACGCGGATCGCGTTGGTAAAGCCCGCGGCGGTATAGCCGATGGAAGCGGCCCAGGGGGTGACGAAGACGGCGGCTGAAACCAGCAGGCCGCGAGCCTGGCGAAAATAAAGCCACGCTCCCGCCGCGCCGGCGAGCAGGCTGGCAAGGCAGTTGACGATGACGAAGCGGGTCGCGCCGGCGGGCACATGGGCCCAACCAAATTCGATTTGGAAACTTTGGTTCAGCCAATCGTGGGCCCGGTTGACGGGAAACCAGCCGAATAGATCGAGATTAAAAAGCGGATTGCCGGTTCGCAGCCAATTGCGCGTATACCACGGCAGTGCGCTGAGCGCGGCGGCGGTGAAAAAAATTAACAAGGCGCGGCCTGAAAGCCGTCGGGCCAAGGCAAGGCCGAGGCCGAGCACCGGGATGACCACGCCGTATTCGCGCGCGAGCGCCCCGAGGCCGGCGGCGATCCCGGCGAACACGAGCGCAGCCGTGGTCTCATGATTTTTTTGGTCCGGCAAATAGAGGAGCAAGCCGACGAGCGCGATGGCGGTGAGTCCGGTTTCCTGACCCATCGCGGTGGACCACAGGACGACCGGTGAGCAGGCTAGGAGCGCCCCGGCAAACGCGGCGGCTCGGTCGGAAAACATCCGGCGCGCAAGGGCCTGTGCGCCCATGAAGATCAGAATAAATTGAAAAATCACCAATGGGGCCGTGAGCACGGCGCGGCTCTGGCCCGCCAAAGCGTAGGCCCAAAAATATTGCACGGAGACCGCTGGCGCGAGGCCGTCGGGCCAGGAATAAATCGCGTAATCCGCCGCGGTCACTGGCGGATAAAATCCGAGCGTGCCGCGGGCGAGCAGCTGTTGGGCGAGGTAGTTCCAACGAAAAATCGTATCGATGCCGAAAAGCGGTTGGGCGGTGGCGCGATAGGCGACGAGGGCGAAGGCGGGCGCGAGGGCAGGGAGGAGCGGCCAGTGTTCGCGCCATGAGAAGCGCGGGTTGGTCTCGCGCTCAGGCAGGCGGGATATTTTTCCACGTAAGGCCAGGAGAGTCGCGACCGTCAGGGTCAGCCATGCCGCGCCACAGTGGATCAAGTCGAGGTGGAGGCCGAGCGCATCCATCACCAGGACCAAAGTCACGAACGCCACCACGCTGCCGGTGTAGCCCGCGAACAAGGGCTGGGGCACGCGCGCCGCTCGCGCCACGATCCAGCCGGGTAACACGAGTGAGGCGAGCGCAACCAAGCCGATGGCAAAATCGGTGGCGATCATGCTTTCGGCGCGAGTGCCGGGACTCGCGTGAAAACGTAATAGACCGCGTCAAAATCGAGATAGCCTCTGCCGGGCAGGAGAGTGACCGCGTCCACGGTCGCCCGCGTGTCAAAAATTTGGGCGATTCGGTAATTGGTCGAGAGGAGTGGCGGTGCCTCGGTCCGAATACTGTCCACCTGATCCGGCCGGAGCACGATCCATTCGGGTTGAAGCGTCGTGATGATCTGGGCGTGGGTGAGATGACCGGCGCGACGCGCGGCGACGACCTCGGGCGAGGAGAGACCAGGATAGTCGAGCATTTTTAACCCGGAGAAAAATCCGATGTAGCCGAGCGGTTCCAAGTAAACGCGATCACCAGCGGCGGCGTGGGCGCGCAACCACAGGCCGATTTTGCGCCGGTGGCCGTCCTCGATGATCGCCTGTTGGGCGCGCATTTGCCACGCGACGGCGACGAGCAGGCACACTTGTAGAAGTAAGAGAGAACCTGCGGTTACGCGGGCGCTGCGTTGAATGAGCGAAGCCAGTCGGACCGACGGGAGGCGGGCTTGAAGGGCGACGTTAAGCAGGCCCGCGAGGGCAATGAAGCCGAGCGCCAGCCAGCCCGGGTAATACCACGGTGAGCGGGGAATATATTCCACGTAAAATCCGCCCAGAAAAAATGCGATCGAGGCGACGCGGGCGGAAGGTCGCAGGGAGGGCAAGACCCAGGTGAGCGCCGCGCTGGTCGCGAGCAACCGTGCGATCCAGGTGAGCGCCGAAGGCCAGTCGCCGAAGAAAAAATACGCCGGCCGGAAGACGCCGTGCAGTGCGACATGCCCGAAGAGCAGGCGCCAGGGATAAAGCAGCAGCGCGGGCCCGAGTTCGCTGGGACCGTAGTGAGAAAGCTTCGCCATGACGGTGTGCGGCACGGGAGAGCCGTAGTAGCCCCACGCCCAAAGCACCCACGGAAGATATGCGGCGGTGCCGAGAGCGATGGCGCGAATCACAAACCAAAGCCGCGAGCGCCAGACGGCCTGGCCTTCGCGAATGCCGCTGAGCAACCATGCGGCGGCGATGGCGCCGAAAAAAACGCAGCCGTCTGGTCGTGTCCACTGCAGGCCAGCGAAACCGAGCGCACACCAGCGGAGGCGGGCACCGTCGATGAAACCGCGCCAGGTGAGGATCGCGAAAAAAATCAACAGGGCGGACTCCATGCCATTGATCGAGAAATCGAGGGTCTTGGGATCAAGCGCCCACGCGCCGCAGGCGATCCCGACGGCGAGCGGTGCGAGCCCATCTTGGAGTAGGGCCCTGGTCGCTAGCCAGATCGCGCCTCCGAGCGCCGCAGCGCTCACCAGCCGAAATCCCCAAAGAGCGTGGACCGCGACATCATCTCCGCCGCCGAGCGCGAAAAGCGCCGGGAGTAAGGTGCCGAGGGGAGAGGTAAACGAATGCACGCGCTCACCGGGCTGAAAGACCAGACCATGTCCCATGGCCAGATTCAGGCTCGCGCGGAACGTGATGAAATAATCTTCCCACATGTGCCCGGTGAAAGCGGCGAAACCGAGGCACGTAAAAGCGGCCACAAGAGCGACCACAAGTGGAAGGCCGGGCGAGGAAACTTTCTGCTTGGGATAAATAACGCGCCTAGGGGGTTTGCGGTGAAGAGAGGTCGGGCCGCGGGTGAGCCGCTGGTCCCCTGATTTACGGAGAAGGCGGGGGCGGGTAAAGGGTCTTCAATAAGCTGAGCCGATCATTTCGGGCATACACCCGTGTCCCATCGAGCGTGGCCACCAGCGTGTAGTGGTCACGGACGAACTCGCGTAACGGCGGGAAAGCCTCGTGGGCGAGACTCGCCTTTTCGAAAGCGAAATTCCCCGGCCCCACGGCGTCGGCGAACACCGGTGCGTTGCTCATTTGGAAATCCTCAAAATAGCGTCGCAAAAAATAAGCTTGGAGCGGACCGGGATAAATCTGCGCTTCGGTATGCGCCTGTCGGGTCGCTTGCGGACGCCCGGCCTCCACGTAGAGCGAGCAACGCCAGCCCCACATCGCGAGCGGTTCATCTCTTTTTGAAAGAGTGCGGACGAGCGCGGCCAGTTGTATGCGCTCGGAGCCGACCCCCGAGGTGTTGAAGGCGCGAAATGGGTCGTAGGGCAAGGCACGCAGCACAATCGACGGCGCGAGGCAGCAGGTGAGAAAAACTGCGGCGGCGATCCATTGTTTGCGACGCGTGGGGAAATGGACGAGGGCAACCGCGAGGGCGGCCCCCGTGAGCCAAATCAACGGCAACAAAATCAAATGCAGGTGATGGGCCGAAGGACGGCGCGGGCCGAGCGCACTCAATATCCCCGCTGCGAACAACAGGAGTGCGACGAGCTGCGTCTGACGCAGCGCGAGTGGGGCGCGTTTCAGGGGGCCCGCGAAGGTGAGCAGCACGACGAGACTGGAGCCTGCCAGCCACAGGGCCAGAAAACCGTCGAGCCGGGCATTTCCCCACTGAAGGGCGGCGACCTGAAACCAAGTAAACTGGGGCGCGTGGACGTAGGCCAAGTTGTGTTGGAAGAACGGCACGATCAGATGTTCGGTCTGCCCAGCGAGCGTGGCGGCGCCGAAACACATGACGGCGGGGATTAACGCGCCCCCGATTAACGGCACCAGCGAACGCGTGCGGCCGGCGAGGATTTCACGCCATGCCACCATGCTCCAGAGGGCGCCGGCCAGTGGCACGGCCTGTAGCTTCGCCCAAGGAACACTGCCGATCAGCAGCGCGCACGACCACAGCGCGATCCGCGAAGGTTTTTGCCCATGACGAACCGCTGCATAGCCCGCGGCCGCGAGCAGGAGCGCGGGCATGAGCTCCGTGGAGTAATGGTTGAAATCGGGATGGGTGCTAAATGCGTAGAAAGCGACGCCGGGCAGCACGGCCAGACGTGCGACGGCTGCGCCACCCACGATGGCCAAGGTTGCGCCGGCGAACACGAACGTCCCGAAAACCACCGCCAGTGCGATCGCGCGGGCGATCGCGTAGCTCACGGGGCCATCTCCCCAGACGACAGGCAGCAACGGAAAAAAATCCAGCGGCCCGGCCGTGCCACCGTCGACCGAACGCCAGAAAACGGGATCGTGCCAAAGGGTGATCGCTCCGGCGATGAGTTGGCTTTCATCGGGATTTTGCTGGTGCGGCACCCAGAGCAGCGGCCAGCGAAAGGCGAGGAGAACCGCAGCGGCAAGCAGCCACGATTTCCAGCCAAGGCCGACCTCACTCGGCGGATTGTTGCGGACGGCACGCAGAGCCCAGATGACGGCGATGAGGAGCAGCGGCCAGCCCAGCGTCGCGGTTCTCAAAAAGGCATCGGGACCAACCGGAGACATGAGGTCGGCGCGAGCGCGTTGAGGGGGCGCTTCAGCGGAAGACGTTATATTTCACGATGGCCCAGAGGGCGCGGAAGCCGTCGCGCCAGCCGATCTTTTTCCCCTCGGCATAGGTGCGTCCATAATAGCCGATGCCGACCTCGTAGATCACGCAGTTCAGCTTCGCGACTTTGGCGGTGATCTCGGGCTCGAAGCCGAAGCGGTTTTCCTCGATGGTGATTTGCTGGAGGATCTCGCGGCGGAAAACTTTGTAGCATGTCTCCATGTCGGTGAGATTGAGGTTGGTGAACATGTTCGAGAGCAGCGTCAGGAACTTGTTGCCGACCATGTGCCAGAAATAGACGACGCGATGTGCATCCGCGCCCATGAAGCGCGAGCCGAAGACGACATCGGCCTGGCCGTCGATGATGGGCTTTAGAAGCTTCGGGTATTCGTTCGGGTCGTATTCGAGATCGGCGTCCTGGATGATGACGGCATCGCCCGTGGCGGCGGCGAAGCCGGTGCGGAGCGCGGCGCCTTTGCCTTGGTTGACCTCGTGGTAGATGATTTTTGAGACGAGCGGGGCGATCTGGGTGCGGAGGAGATCGCGGGTGCCGTCGCGCGAGCAGTCATCGACGATGATGATTTCCTTGTCGGCGACGGGTGCGGCGCGGACGCGGTCGACGAGCAGGCGGATGGTCTTGGCCTCGTTATAGCACGGGATGACGATGGTGAGCTTCATGCGGCGATAATGAAGCGGACGCTAGGGCGCGCGGAAGTGAACGGAAGCCGGAATTTTCAATGGGCGACTGGTGCGGATGCGGCAGGCGAAGCGGCGCGAGGGGTGGCGCCGAGACGGGTGAGTTTCTCCACCCAAGCTATTGCTGAATTCTCCGGCGCCTTGATGTGGACGAACGGCTCGAAGCGAGTGGCGTCGAAAACCCGGGCGCTGCGTTTGGCGACGACGGTGCCGTCCGCGGCGAGGGCGAAGAGCGTCTGGCGTTCGCCGCGCTCGACTCCATCGGCGAACTCGCGCCAGTAGGGATGGGCGCTCGGCGGGTAGAGCCAGGGGGCGTGACACTCGACCTGAAGCGTGGCAGCGGGGTGATCGAACACGGGAGTCTCCGCGACGATGAAGTCGTTCACGGCAAGGCGGAGGCGAAGCAGGCCGGGAGAAACGCGCTCGAGGATGAGCAGGCTGAGCATGCTTTGGCGGCCGGCGGAAAGGAGCACGGTGGAACCCGGGGAGAAAGTTTCGGCGAGCCGAATGTCGAGGAGCACGGGGCCGAAGGTCTGGCCGCTTTGGCGGGCGATCCAGTAGCTGGGATAGTTTAAGGTTTCGGCGACGGCGGGGTAAAATTTCGGCAGCGTGGTGCGCGCAAAATTCCGGAATTCAAAAGACGCGAGCCACACGCACAGGAGGGTCCAAGTGATCGCGATGATCGCGAGGAGGCGTGGCACGCCGTCGAGCGGACCGACGGGTTTCGCAGTGAACAGGGCGAGAAATCCGATGGCCGTGACGAGGCTCCAACCGGCGAGCAGCTCGGTGATGTAGCGCGAGCAACCACCGCCAAAACAAAAAAGAAAAATCCCGGTGAACGCACCGCCTACCGTGGCGGCCAGGATGACGATTCGGAGCACGCGCTCAGCCGGATCGCGCCACGAGCGGTAGGCGTGACGCCAAGCGGCGAAGCCCAGCATAATCGCGGGCATGGTGAACAACAGGCCGGGCATTTCCTCGATGCCGAGATAACCGCTTTGCACGTTTTCGATCCAAGCCGTGCGAAAAAACGGGAAATAGGGGCTGATGTCGGGGAGCGTGAAAAAATAGACGAAGACGTTGGTCGGGAAATGAGCGGGCGAGAAGAGCGACATGCCCCGGTAATCAACGCCCCAGACTTGGTAGTGCTGGCCAAATTCAAACACGGCGCCGAAGCGCAGATAATTGTAGGCGATGAGCGCAGATGCGCCGAGCGTGAGAGGGACGAGCACGGGGATCAGGCGGCGGAGATGAACGGCGAGCGAACCGAGCCGGCTGACGGGCTGCGCGAACATGAGCACCATGAAGCCCGCGGTGAGTGCGTAGGTCGGGCGTGCGCCTGAAGCGAAGGCCAGCGTAAGGCCACCGGCGAGAGCCCAGGTCGCGCGCCGGGCGGTCTCATGGTATTTCCAGAGGAAAAAGAGGCTCCACCAAAACAGCGCGGCGGCGGTGACGATGGGTAGTTCCCAAACGCCGGGCCGTCGCAAAATCACCGGCAGCCAAGAGACGTGGCCGGCCAGCACGATGGCGAAAAAAAACAGCGAGGGTGTCGCGGTGGGGAAATATTTTTGGCGAATCCCGCCCAGCAACAGGGCGAGAGCGCCGAGGCCGGCGATGGCGAAAAATGCGGTCGCGGCCCATTGGGGCAGGTGGTGGCCGGTGACGATTTTCCACGGCAGCATGAGCAAGATCGCGGGCGCCGGGCCGTAGTAGAGATAATATTTCCCCCGGTAGAGCGACGCGTCCAGCAGGCGGTAGCGGACGTTGGTCTGCGGATCGTAGGGGTCGGGCAGGGCGAGCAACTCGGGCGCGGGCAAGCGCGACAGATGCAGATGCCCGTTCAGAAAACCATCCACGAGATATTCGTAGTGGTGCCAGACGTTGCCGCGGTCGCCGGATTTGATGGAAATCCCCTCGGCGGTCCAGAGGTAGAGGCTGGCGCAAAGGACCCAGGCGAGCAGGCCGAAAAATCCGTGGCGGCTGAGGCGGCGCATCATTTTGAAGCGGGGAGCGAGGGGAAGAGTCGCGCGCGGGCGCGGGTGAGCGCGTTGCTCCAGCCCGGTGGTTCATGGAGGCGGGCCCAAGTCTCGAATGACTCGGGGTCGAGCGTTTGTCGCGCCATGAAAAACAAGGTCGTGCCGGCGTCGGGCGCAGTGCGGCGCAGACGGATGAGTTCGGTGGAGTCGGCGGTAGCGAGGAGGGCGAGGGAGCCGAGGGCGTCGAAGGCGGCGGGGGTGGAATCCGCTGCGAAGACGCGGAGGGCGACGAGGTCGCGAGTGGCCGTGGCGGCGATGAGCCGTGCGGCGGGAGTGGCGGTGGGATGGCGGGTGAGAAGTTGGCTGGCGTGTGCGCGCCAGGCGGCGAGTTGATCGTCGGACAAGGTCTCGCCGAGCTGGCGGTTGAAGCCGCTGGTGACGACGAACTCGGTGGCGTCACGTCGGGAGGAATCGAGCGTGAGCGCGGCGGTAGCGTGGGTCCAGACCTCGGCGTCGTCGCCGACGGTTTGGGCGGCGCGAGCGATGAGGAGGTGGTCTTGGATGAACGGCCGCGCGTCGCGCACCCCATCGAAATTTGAAAAAGCGAGCAGGCCCGCGGCGAACATCGCGAGGGCGAGGGTGGCGCGATGGGCGGAGGAAAGCTCGCGGAAAAACCACCGCGGGTGCGCGAGCGCGCCGCCGGCGGGGACGCAGAGGAGGGCGGCGAGCGGGAGGCGGAAACGCGCGCTGACGAAGAAGAGCAAGATGCCGGCGGCGCCGGCGGCGGAGAGGAGGCCGGCGGCGCGGGCCGTGGCGGGCGCGCGGGCGTGGAGCCGCCACGCGCCGGCGACGGCGAGCACGAAGAGAGCGCCCCAGCCGAGGGGATTCCAGCGGAGCCAAGGCGAACGCGCCCGATGGAAGGCGTAGGTCTTATTATTATACTGCTCCCAGTTGTTGAGGAGCGCGTAGCTTTTGCGCGCGAGCTGGCCGAGCCATTGGAACGGGTGGTGCGAAACGTAGTCGAGAAAGCGCGCGCGCCAGTGGGCGTTCATCGCATCGATGGAGGTGGTGGGGCGGCCGGTCTCGCGCGAGTAGAGGGCGAGGGATTCGAGCTTGGCGGGATTGTCGGGCTGCGCGGGCGGAGGCAGATCGAGCGTTTGCACATAGTAGCGGCCATGCGCGCCGGGCTGGTTGGCGGCCCAGAGATTGTAGGCGCCTTGC
>JANYBX010000160.1 GCA_025360615.1 Opitutia bacterium | reverse complement strand
CGGTCTCGGCCGAAGAACCGGTCTGCTGCGCGATTGCCGCATAAACGATTTCGCGGTCGCGATTTTCGCCCGCCGCGAGATCGCCAGCCGCGGGACTTGGGTTACGCAGCTCGACGAGGCCGCGGTTGTTTTCGCCGATGGCACCGATGGCCTTGAGTTCGTCGAGTTTCGACAGACGTTGAGTCATGCGTGCCTTGACGGCACCGAGATCCTCAGCGCGCACCGCGACGGTGCCGAGGACGAGGACGCCAAGGATGACAAACAGACGGGGCAAATGGGGTTTCATGGGAGGAGAATCAGGGTTTGGCAGGCGTGGATTGGATCGTGGCGGATTTCTTGTCGAGGTCGCCGAAGAAGTCGCCGAGGGCCTTGTCGACCTTCACGTTCACATCGACGATGATATGGATCGGTTTGAGTTCCACCGAAACACAGCCGACCAAAAAAAAGAGAGAGATGAAGCTGGAGAGGAACCGGAGTTTCATGAAGCAGCCAAGTTGAGTGAGAAGACCAAGCAACTCAACGAATGTTTCATTCGACTAATTGCCGCCCAGCTTCACGCGGTCATCGAGACCAAGCTTGAGCAACTGGTTCAGGAGCCCCGACACGCCCACGTCGATTTCCAACGGCACGCGCATGCCCTCACCTCGTGAGGCCGCGTTAATCCGGACGCGCGCGGTGCGATGTTCCACATCACCTTCGGGAATGATTTCGGCCAGCAGGGCATTCACCGCCAGGGGCGTCTGTCCGAGCTCAATTCGACTCAGCACGTGGAAAGCGGGTTTCCACAGGCGAGCGGGATTCCACCACTTGAGCTGGCCGGTGATCAGTCCCGGCTGGGGCGCGAGGGTGACTTGCGCGGCTTCGGAGTCGTTCAATTTCAACCAACCACGACCAAATTCGAGACCGGCGGTCTCGCTCCAACTGAGCCGCACCTCGCCATCGATTCGCCCGCGCGCATCGGCCAAGGCCGCCGGCACGAGCGCCACAATGTCCTGCAGGCCGACTCGGGAGATTTTCAATTTCAAATCCACCGACGGCGGCACGAGCGGGATGAGACACGGTTCGACCACGATTTCCCCACCGGCCACCTCCACGCGCATCTCAGTCAACGCGACCTCGCGGCGCTCGTTGAGCAACGCGCGCACCAGGAAATTTCGCGCGCCGAAACGCGCCGTGGAGATCGTGCGCACTGTCAGCTCCAGCGGGCCGGTGCTCGCCCATTGAGGACCCTCGGCGTCGAAGGAAAATTCCCCGCTCAGCGCCACGCCTTCGAGCGCCCAGCCTTGCGCGGTGTCGCGCAGGACACCGTTGGCCCACTCCACCCGAATTTTTCCATCGGGTTTCCCCTGTCGCAAATTTCCTCCGCCGGTAATCGTCAATGCGCCTTCCGCCACCATCCCAGCCAGGGCCGGAGCGAATGGCGGAGCCAACACGGCGAGCCAGCGTCCCACCTCGACGCGACTTTCCTCGATCCGCCACGTGCCGCTGCCGTTCGAACCCAGGCGGGCCGAGACGCTCAGGCGCGAGCCCTCGGTATTCATGGACATGAGATAGTCCATCATGCCCTCGCCCGCATTTTTCGCCGAAATTTTCCAGCGCAACTCGGGCGCACCGGGCAGGGCGAATTTCGTTAAAACTCCCCCGAGTTCACCGGCCACAGGGGGGAGAAGCAGTTCCGCCGCGCGGGCGCGCACGTGCCCAACCGCCAGCGCGGCTAGAAGAGCGAGGATGCGCGGCGAAAATCTTAACATGCCCTGCGAAGGGAAGCGCTCGCAGGCGGGCAGTCAAATGAAGCGTGGCGCGCTGGAGGCCCGACCGCTGGTCGGGCTTTTTCGGAAACCGAGTAAGGGTCGGTTCAACAGTGAGGTGGCTCGCGATGAAATGTCGGCGGAGCCAAACGCTGCGGGTTAGGGATAACCCGCCCTACCCTCGGAAATAATCACGTCACGGGCACCGCGGGGAGTTTCCAGATTTGCTCGGCGTATTCGCGGATCGTGCGGTCGCTCGAAAATTTGCCGACGCGGGCGGTGTTGAGAATCGCGGATTTCGCCCAGGCGGCTTTGTCGCGATACGCAGCGTCGACGCGGGCCTGCGCTTCGCAGTAGGCGCGGAAATCGGCGAGCACGAGGAACGGGTCGCCATGATGGAGCAGGCTCGCGTGGACTTGCGCGAACGCTCCGGACTCCCCGGGCGTCCAATAATCGCTGCCCAGCCAGTCGAGGACGGCGCGGAGTTCCTCGTCGGCGTGGTAGTAGTCCCACGGGTTGTAGCCTTTCGCGCAGAGCGCGACGACTTGGTCCACGGTGAGGCCGAAGATGAAGATGTTCTCCGGGCCGACCTCCTCGCCGATCTCGACATTGGCGCCGTCGAGCGTGCCGATGGTTAGCGCGCCGTTGGCCATGAGTTTCATGTTGCCGGTGCCGGAGGCTTCCTTGCCAGCGGTGGAAATCTGCTCGGAGAGATCGGCGGCGGGGATGATTTTCTCGGCGAGCGAGACGCGGTAGTTCGGGAGGAAAACGACTTTGATTTTCCCGCCGATGCGTTCGTCGGCGTTAATGCGCGCGCCGATGACGTTGATCGCGCGGATGATGTTTTTCGCCACGTCGTAGCCGGGCGCAGCCTTGGCGCCGAAGATGAACACGCGCGGCACGACATCGAGGCCCGGGTTCTGCAAAAGGCGGCGGTAGAGCGCGAGGATGTGAAGCAGGTTCAGATGCTGGCGCTTGTATTCATGGAGGCGCTTGATCTGCACGTCGAAGATCGCATCGGGCGAAACCTCGACGCCGCACTCGGCCTTGATGACGGCGGCGAGATCGACCTTGTTCGCGCGCTTGATGGCCATGAACTCGGTCTGAAAGGCCGCGTCGCCGGCGACTTTTTCGAGGCCGCGGAGCAGGTCGAGATTGCGCGGCCAGGCGGCGGCGCCGAGGGTGCGCGTGATGAGCGCGGCGAGGCGGGGGTTGCTTTTGAGGAGCCAGCGGCGGGGCGTGATACCGTTGGTCTTGTTTTGAAATTTCCCCGGGAAAAGCGCGTCGAACTCGGGAAACAAATCCTTTTTCAACAGCGCGGTGTGGAGCGCGGCGACGCCGTTGACCGCGTGCGAGGCCACGACGGAGAGATGCGCCATGCGGATCATGCGCGTGCCGCCTTCCTCGACGATGGAGCACACGCGCTTCTTCTCGTTGTCACCCGGCCAGCGCGCCTCGACGGCGAGCATGTGGTGGGCGTTGATGTCGTAGATGATCTGGAGATGGCGCGGCAGCACGCGCTCGAAAAGCGGCACGCTCCAGCGCTCGAGCGCCTCGGGCAGCAGCGTGTGGTTGGTGTAGGCGAAGGTGGCGGAGACGATGGCCCACGCGCGGTCCCAGGCGAAATTTTCCTCGTCGGTGAGGATGCGCATGAGTTCGACGACGGCGATGGCGGGGTGCGTGTCGTTGAGCTGCACGGCGACTTTCTCCGAGAAATTTTCCCACGAGTTGCCGGGCGTGCGCGTGTGGCGGCGGATGATGTCGCGCAGCGAGCAGGCGATGAAAAAATACTGCTGCACGAGGCGCAGCTCCTTTCCGTTTTCGGTTTTGTCGTTCGGGTAGAGAACTTTTGAGATGGTTTCGCCGACGGCTTTTTCGCGGACGGCCTCGACGTAGCCGCCGCTGTTGAACGCAGCCAAATCGAAATCCTCCGTGGACTTCGAGGCCCAGAGACGGAGGAGGTTGACGGTCTTCGTGCCGAAGCCGGCGGTGGGAATATCGTGCGGCACGCCGAGGATGGTCTTGGTGTCGACCCAGCGCGGGCGGTAGCTGCCGCGATCGTCGAAGACGTTTTC
>JANYBX010000159.1 GCA_025360615.1 Opitutia bacterium | reverse complement strand
CGAGTTTAGTGAGCGCGTGGATGTTGGAGCGCGCGACGCGGCTGAAGAGAATGTCCCCGAGGATAACGACCTTGCGGCCCTGCAAGGAGCCGAGGTGCTCGAGCATGGTGAAGGTGTCGAGGAGGCCTTGCGTGGGGTGCTCGTGGGCGCCGTCGCCGGCGTTGATGACGGGGATGTCGAGAAATTTGGAGAGGTAGAGGGGCGAGCCGGCCGCGGCGTGGCGGATGACGATCATATCGGCGCCGAGCGCGCGGATGTTTTCGGCGGTGTCGCGGAGGGTCTCGCCCTTGGTGGTGCTGGAGCTGGCGCCGTCGAGGGAGATGACGTCGGCGCTGAGGCGCTTGGCGGCCATGTCGAAGGCCATGCGGGTGCGGGTGCTGGGCTCGAGGAAGAGGTTGACGATGGTCTTGCCGCGGAGGGCGGGGACTTTCTTCACGCTGCGGCCGAGGATTTTCTTGAAGGCGGTGGCGGTCGCGTGGATTTGCGCGATCTCGTGGAGATTGAGTTCCTCGATGGTGATGAGGTGGCGACGGGTCCAGGGCATGGCGGAAATTTATGATTTACGATGGATGATTGATGATTTCCGGACGGGACGCGGGGCGGATGGTGATCGCGTCGCGGGTCGGATTTTTTTCGTCGAGGGTGACGATGACTTTTTCTTCGGCGGTGGTCGTGAGCGGGAGACCGATGTAGTCGGCGGAGACGGGGAGGCGGTGGTGGCCGCGGTCGACGAGGACGGCGAGTTCGACCTTGGCGGGGCGGCCGTGATCGAAAAGCTCGTCGAGGGCGGCCTTGACGGTGCGGCCGGAGAAGAGGACGTCGTCGACGAGGATGACGATGGCGCCGTTGACGTCGGCGGGGAGGACGGTGGGGGTGAACTCTTTCGGGATCGGGTGGCGGCCGATATCGTCGCGGTGAAAGGAGATGTCGAGGGTGCCGGACTTGGCTGAGAGTTCAGCGGCGAGGCGGCGGGCGAGGGGGATGCCGCCGTTGGCGATGCCGAGAAGGAGGAGCTTCGCTCCTTGGCCGTGGCGAGCGGTAATGGCGGTGGCCAGCCGTGCGATGGCGGCGTGAATTTCCCCGGAGCCGATGGTCTTGGGCGTGGCCACGAGGGCGGATTGAGACTGGTGGCGCGAGGGGAGGGAAGGTTTTTTTGAAAATGGGCTTGCCGTTCTATCTGTACTAGTGCGAGTAGAACGGTGTGCTTCCGTTCTCCATCGAACTAAAGTCCGGGCTGCCGGTGGCGGAGCAGATTTTGTTCGCGGTGAAAAAGGCCGTGGTGACGGGGCAGCTGCGGCCCGGGGACAAATTTCCCTCGGTGCGCGTGCTGAGCCAGGAGTTGAAGGTGAATCCGAACACGGCGCACAAAGTCGTCGCGGCGCTGGTGAGCGAGGGCGTGCTCGTGACGACGCCGGCGGTGGGGAGCATTGTCGCGGAGCGCGAGATGGGCGGGCGGCGCGAGCGGGCGGAGTTGCTGGGTGCGGATGTGGAACGGCTGGTCGTGGAGGCGAAGAAACTCGGGCTGTCGCTCGAGGATGTGCAGGCGGGACTCGCGGCGCATTGGAAGAAACTGGGTGGCAAATGAATTTTTACCCGACCGAGAATTTGCCAGAGCGCCGGCAAGCCGGGAAACCGGTTTGTAACGTATTACGTTACAAATTGTGCGCCCGGTCTCTGGTGGAATGTAACGTAATACGTTACAAACTGGTTGGGTTGGCGGGGTTTTTATTCACATGAACATCATCGAAACACAGCAATTGACGCGGCGGTTTGGGCGCACCGAGGCGGTGCAGGGACTGACGTTGGCGGTGCCGGAGGGGAGCGTGTTCGCCTTGCTGGGGTCGAACGGCGCGGGCAAGTCCACGACGATCAAGGTGCTCATGAATTTGCTCACGCCGACGAGTGGGGTGGCGCGCGTGCTGGGCGTGGATTCGCGGAAACTGGGGGAGCGCGAGCTGGCGCAGATCGGCTATGTCTCGGAAAACCAAGAGATGCCGCGCTGGATGACGGTACGGCAGTTTTTGGATTATTGCCGGCCGTTTTACCCGACGTGGGACCGGGAGTTGGAGAAGGCGTTGCTCGCGCAGTTCGCGTTGCCGGAGGAGAGGAAGCTGAAACATCTGTCGCGCGGGATGCTGATGAAGGCGGCGTTGCTTTCGTCGCTGGCGTATCGGCCGAAATTACTGGTGCTCGATGAGCCGTTCAGCGGGCTCGATCCGTTGGTGCGCGATGAATTTGTGCGCGGCGTGCTGGAGGTCTCGGCGCTGGGGGAATGGACGGTGTTGGTGTCGTCGCACGACATCGAGGAGGTGGAGCGGCTGGCCGATCACGTGGCGGTGCTGGAGGCGGGGCGGCTGCGGTTGAGCGAGCCGACGGAGGCGTTGCAGGCGCGTTTTCGCCGCGTGGAGGTGACGGGCGCGCCGGACGGTGCGGAGCCGGGAAGAGGCTGGCTGGAGTGGGAGCGGGCGGGCGCGCTCACGCGGTTTATCGAGACGAACTATACGGGTGAATCGACGGAGGACGGATGGCGGTTGCGGTTTGGCGGGGCGAGCCTGGTGGCGCAGCCGATGACGTTGCGGGAAATTTTTGTCGCGTTGGCAAAGTCTGGGCGGGCTCAGGCGAAGGAGGTCAGCGCGTGAAGCTAGCCTGGCACATCGTCAAAAAGGATTTTCGCCGGCTGTGGGGGCCGCTGGCGTTGTGGACGCTGCTGTTGATCGCAAAGGGCGAGGTGGGCGTGAGCGCCCTCGCGAGCGAGGGAGGGGAAGAGCGGGTGTTCTATTTTTCGCTGTGTGAGAACACGCTGGTGGTGCTCGAAGTGATCGTGAATTTGCTGCTGGTCGCGGCGCTCGTGCAGGAGGACGTGGTGGTGGGAACGGGGATGTTTTGGGCGACGCGTCCGATCTCCGGCGGCCGACTGCTCGCGGCGAAATTGCTCGGGGCGGCGCTGATGTTTGGCGTGCTGCCGGTGGTGGTGGCGGTGCGGTGGTGGATGGTGTGCGGCTACGGCCCGCCGGAGATGGCGCGGGCCGCTTTGGCGATCGCCGACGCGCAACTGGTGACGGTGGGAGTGGCGCTGCTGCTGGCGGTGATGACGAAAAATATAAATGAGTTTCTGGGTTGGGCGATGGGTTTGGCCGTGGGTGGAGTTCTCTGGTTTCTGTGGTTGGCGCCAAGGTGGTCGTGGCTGCGCTCCGAGGTTTCGTGGGGCGTGAGTGAAACGCGCGAGGTGCTGGTCTTCGTCCTGATGGGAATCGGCGCGGCGACGGTGATCGCGCATCAATTTCTGACCAGGAGACTGGCCCGCACGAGGCTGATCGTCGCGATGGTGGCTCTGGTGGTCGCGGCGGTTTCCCAAGGCCGGTGGGATTTTTCACGGCTGTGGTTGCGAGCGCCTTATTCGGCGGTGCTTGCTGAGGGCGTGTCGGTCGAGGCCGAGCGGTTAAATTTCGAAAAGAGTCCTGCGGTCGAGTTTGTCTTTCGCGGCGTGCCCGAGCGCTACGGGATGAGATTGAAAGCCGCGCAGACCTGGCGGTGGCCGGATGAGACAACTGCGGCGGCGCAAAGCGATTCGTTGACCGGGCCGTGGCCGGGTTGGGCGGAGTGGCAGGCGCTCGGGCTACCCGGCGGGCACACGGGGGCGGCGGCGATTTATGAGGCGGCGGGACCGCAGGGAGCGACGGGCGGGGATCGAACGATGGTGAGGTTACCCCTGTTTATTGGACCGGAAAAGGTGTCGCGGCTGCAAGCGGAGCCGGCGGCTTATACGGCTGAGATGCACGTCGCCTTGGAGCGTCCCGGATTGGAATTTGAACTGCCGGCGCGCACGACTTGGGAGCGGCGGCTGGCGGGCTTTTATGTGCGGATGGGCGAAAGCAAATGGGTCGATGGGGAGTGGCGCGCGACCGTGCTGGAGAGTCGGCCGTCCTTTGCGAGGTATGGGCGGTGGCGTCCGCATTTGGCGGCGCTGTTCGGGCTGCGCGGAATTACGGCGTTGTCGTTTGCCCTCGTGAATCGGGAAAAGGGGGAAGCGATAAAAGTTTGGCGAAGGGGCGGGGGGGGACGACTGCACGTCGGTGGGCAGGAGCTGACGTGGGATGTGTTGCGCGGGCCGGTGCCGCGCGAGGCGGAGGCGGAAAATCCGGAGGCGTCTCCGCGCTGGCTGGACGGTGCGACGATCGCAGTCATGCGGTATCGCGAAGAGGCGAGGTTCGATCGCGAGATCAAGGTGGAGCGTTTTCCGACCCTGAACACGGCGACGCCCTCGAAGGATAAATCTCCATGAAACTCATCTGGCATATTTTCCTGAAGGATCTGCGGCGACTGCGGCTGCCGCTGGCGCTTTGGAGCGCGGTGGTCGTGACGCAGTATTTCGTGCAGGAACGCACACTGGGAGGTCAGCGGTGGGACTGGAACAACAGCAACGCTGGCGCGGGAATTTTACTGTGGGTGCTGCACTTGGTCGCGGCGTGGCTCATCGTGCCGTTGTTGATTCACGACGATCCGCTGATCGGAGACCAGGCGGCGTGGAGGACGCGGCCGATTTCGGCGGGGCGGTTGCTGGCGGCGAAAATTTTCGGGATGGCGGTGATGCTCTGGCTATGGCCGTCGTTGTTAACGGTGCCGTGGTGGATCGAGTTTGGTTTTGGACCAGGCGAGATCGTGCGGGCAGTCGCGGTGAACACGGTGGGCATGGCGGCGTTCACGGGAGTCGCGCTGCTGATGGCGGTGTTGACGGAAAATTTTGCGAGGTTTCTGGCGTGGTCGCTCGTGCTGGCGGCGGCGGCGGGGCTGGGCGGGCTGCTCCTCGTGGCGGGGATGCCGGGGAAGATGGAGGGGGCCGTGAGCGCAGCGGTGTTGATGACGCGGGCGTCCCTCGCGTGTGGGTTGGTGCTGGCGGCGGTGGTCGTCGTGGTGCCGATGCAGTTTTTATGGCGGCGCACGGCGCTGGCGCGTGGGATCACAGCGGCGGCGGCGCTGGGGGCGGCGCTTGTGGTGCAGGCTTGGCCGTGGAGCTCGGCGCAGATGCTGGCGAAGACGGGGCTGAAACGCTACGCGCTGCCGACGGTGAGCGTGCGCGTGGGGGAAGCGGCGCTGATGGTGCCGGCGGATCCGGCGCGGCAAGAGGCGGTGGTGCAGGTGACGATGGAGTTTGCGATGAAGGGCTTGGCCGCGGGCGACTCGCCGGGCTGGAGCAGCACGGAGCCGAGTTGGAGAATCGGCGAACATCGCGTGCAGAGTCTGCCGATCCCGGTGCGCGACCGCTCGTGGCTGCCGGCGATCACGCCGTGGATGCGGGGAGACGAGGCCCGGCGCGACACGGTGACGGCACTGGCTTGGGAAATGAAACTATCAGGCCGGCTGGTGTCGCAGCTGCGCGATGGGGCGGGGGTTTTGCGGGCGGAAAACCGCGGGGCGATCTGGCGGGGCGAGCGGGGGCCGGTGGTGGCGGTGCGGGCGGGCACGGGCGCGGCGCGGGGGATGAGGCAGTTGCACATCAGCACGGTGGACGACACGAGCCAACGGGAGTTTGGCCGGCGCCCGCGCTCGCTGGCATGGCTGGAAACCGAACCGTTGTTCTCGCCGGTTGCCATGCTGGGGGTGCTGAATCCCGACGGGAAGAGCTACCACCGGGAAATGCGGACCGTGCTGACGAATGGCGGGAGGGAAGTTTCGGAGTGGGGCTGGGGCAACTACAGGAGCAACCGGAATACGCTGCCGGACGGAACCATCCCGGTGGGATTGATCGGCGTGAGGTCGTTCGCGTCGGCATTCGATCACCGGTGGTCGCGGGATCTGAACCGGATGGTGGAAGAAGTGCCGTTCGAGGGCGCGACGCTGACGAGTGCGGTTTTTCAAGAGGCGGCGCCGATGAGGATCACGCTGGCGGAGACACCGTTCACCCCCGATCTCGTGGTGGAAGGCCGCTTGGACGAAGCGCTGCGCCGCGCGAAAGCGGAGGACAAGCGGGTGCTCGTGCTGGTGCGGGGCAAAGGTGAAAATAACCCACTCGCGGTGCTCGACCGATGGAGCGAACGACCGGTGCGGGAGCTGCTGGCGACGCGTTATGTTTGCGTGCAAATCGGCGAGAAGGAGGCCGATGTTTTTCGGAAACCGGTGGATGCCGAGCGCGCGGGCGGGCTCTTGGTGCTCAACGCCAGCGGCGAGGAGCAGGACCGGCTGCGCTACCTAGGTGCGGAGGAATTGCCGGCGGCGTTGAAGGCGAATCTCGCCGGCAAAACCTATGCGGCGACGCTAATGGAAGAACTGGCGGCGCGCGGGGGCGAGGATCGGAAGCTGCGTTTCCAACTGCACGAGGCACTGCGGGCGCGCGGGGAACTGGCGGGCGCGTTCGATGCGATCCTGTGGCTGCTCGATCACCAGCGGGAGGCGGATGAACCGAGGGAGGTGGTCGACGTGGCTTTCCGGCTGGAGCGGGCTGTCGCCACCTATGGCCCGGCGAAGGCGGCGCTCCTGGAGCGGCGCGAACGAGCGGTGGAAAATTTGCGCCTGGATCCCGGCGACGTGGGCGCGGCCCGGCTGCTTTTTGTGATCACCCTGGGGCTGCGGCATGACGATGTGATCTGGCGGGAGTTTCCCCACCTGCTGTCACGGGAGAATCCGTCTTGGTGGGCATTTAACAGCAACTGGATCACCCGGACGGTCGCGGGAAAACGTTATCGCGAAGCGGCGGCGGGCGTAGATTTGGAGAAATTTTTCGCAGAAGGACCGGCGGCCATCCGGGCGCTGCTCCTGCGAAAACTGCCCGCCTCGGACGGGCAGATCATGACGATCGGCGACTGGCAGCGGAGACTGGTTTGGACGGGGGTGTGCTGCGTGGAAGCACTCGCTGGGGCTGGACAGAGCGACGCGGCGCTCAGGGTAGCGAGCGAGGTGCGACGGATCGACAGCTCGAAAAATACGCGCGACATGCTCGACGAAGCAGCACGGCGCGGACGGATGGCGGCGCGGAATGAAATGCCGGCAACGGAATAATAATGCACGACGACTCCTTTGATTCACCCGTGGTAAAAATGGCATCGCCGAGGGCGACGGAGCGGGACTCTGGCGCAGGCGTAGAGGAATTCGGCCAGATGACGCGCTGGATCACGCAGGCGCAGGCCGGCGATCAAACGGCGGCGCGGGCGTTGGTGGAGCGCCTGCAGCCCGTCGTGCTGCGGATCGTGCGGGCGCGGCGGCCGCAACGAATGGCGGAGGAAGACCTGACGCAGGAAGTCTTCATGAAGATGTTTGCGCGGCTCGGGCAGTATCAGGGCACGGCGCCGTTCACGCACTGGGTGTCGCGCATCGCGGTGACGACGTGCATGGATCACGGGAGGGCGCAGCGGTGCCGGCCGGAGTTGCGCTGGGCTGATTTGATGGATGGCGAGACGGATGCGTTTGACCGCCTCGTGGACGACCGAAGCGCGCGGATGCCGGGGGACTTGCTGGCGACGCGGGACTTGGTGGGGAAATTGCTCGAGCGGCTCAACGCCGAGGACCGGCGCGTGATCGTGGCGTTCGAGCTTGAGCAGAAAACGATCGCGGAGATTTGCGGGGAGACGGGGTGGGAATCGGAGTTCGTGAAGATGCGGCTGCACCGGGCGCGAAAAAAAATGGCGCGGGTGTTTGCACGGCTGCCGGGTTTTGACGGGGCGGCAGGGGCGGCGACGTGCGGTCTCGTGCCGGCATGGCGGAGAAAGGCGGCGTAGGAATGGAAGTGGATCAGGTGAGGTGCGGCTAAAAATACCCAGGGAATTTTCCTTGCCCTGACCATCGCGGCTGGCGTTACTCGCCGACCTCAGATTTCTGGACCTTTAGCTCAGTTGGTTAGAGCGTTTCGTTGACATCGAAAAGGTCACTGGTTCGAGTCCAGTAAGGTCCACCATCTGCACCGCCGCTCTTGAAAGTCGGCGGTTTTTTTGCGCCTTCTTGGTCCCATGCTTCAATCGCTCCGCATTCGCAACCTGGCTCTCCTTGAGGAAGTATCGCTGGACTTTGAGGCGGGCTTCACCGCGGTCACCGGCGAGACGGGCGCGGGCAAGAGCATTTTGCTCGGCGCCTTGAGCCTGCTCGCCGGCGAGCGGGCGGACAAGACGGTCATCCGGCAAGGCGCGGCGGCGTGCGAGGTGGAGGCGGCGCTGTTTTTCGCCGAGCCGAAGGCGCTCGATGTGGCGCTCGCGGAGCTGGAGCTGCCGGCCTGTGAGGATGGGCTGATGATTTTGAAACGCAGCCTCGCGCGCGACAAGGCGCCGAAGATCACCGTCAATGGCAGCCTCGCGACGCTCGCGGCGCTGCAACGCATCGGCGAACTCTGGGTGGATTTTCACGGGCCGAGCGAACCGCGGCGGTTGCTCAAGGACAGTTGCCAGCTCGAGCTGCTGGATTTGTTTGGGCGCGCGGGCGAGGCGCTGGCGGACTACGGGAAAACTTACCAGGCGTGGCGGGAGTTGCGCGCGGAGCGGGAGCAAATTTGGGGCGAAACAAAACTCTCGGCGGACCAGATCCGGTTTTTGGAAAACCAGCTCGCGCGGCTCGACGCGCTGGAGTTGACGGACGAAGCGGTGGAGACACTGGAGCGGGAGTTTACGCGGATGAGCCGGTCGCAGGAGTTGATCGGACTCACGCAAACGCTGGCGAATGGTCTCGCGGGCGACGAGGGCGTGCTCGGCCGCGTGGCGGGGCTGCTGCGCGAGGCGCGGACGCTCGAGGCGCTCGATCCGGCGAGCCAGGCGCTCGCAGACCGGCTGGCGGCGACGACGGTGGAGTTAAACGAACTGAGCGCGGAGTTTTCCGAGCTGGGCTCGCAGCTTCAGTTCGACCCGGAGCAGGCGGAGCAACTGACGGAGCGGATGAACACGTGGCTGGAGTTGAAACGAAAACACGGCGGCGATCTTTCCGCGGTGATCGCGGCGCGGGACGAAATGCGGCGGCGGCTGGAAGTGCAGGGCGACTTGGAAGGCACGCTGGCGCGACTGGAAAAACAGATCGCGGAGGCGGAAGGCGCGGCGCGCAAAAACGCGGCGCTGCTGCGCACGGTGCGCGTGAAGGCGGCGAAGGAACTGGCGAAGGTGGCGGCGAAGGGCATCGCGCAGCTGGGGTTTAAGAAAGCGGATTTCCAGGTGAGGATCGTGCCGCTGGCCGAGCCGGGCGTGACGGGGGATTGCGGCTGCGAGTTTTTGTTTTCCCCGAATGTGGGCGAGGCGCCGCTGCCGCTGAGCCGGGTCGCTTCGAGCGGCGAACTCGCGCGCGTGATGCTGGCGTTGAAGACGGTGCTGGCGGATTTGGATGGCGTGCCGCTGCTGGTGTTCGACGAAGTGGACGCGAACGTGGGCGGCGAAATTGGGCGCGTGGTGGGCGAAAAAATGGCGGAGATCGCGGCGAGTCACCAAGTGCTGTGCGTGACGCATTTGCCGCAAGTCGCGGCGCAGGCGACGTGTCATTTGGTGGTGACGAAGGACCAGTCGAAGGATCGCGCGGTCGTGAGCATCGCGCCGATCCAGGCGAACTGGAAGGCGCGCGTGAGCGAACTCGCGCGGATGCTGGGCGACAGCAAGGCGAAGAGCGCGCTGGCGCACGCGGAGGAGTTGCTGGGGAAAGCGTGAGCGTGGGAGCCGGCGTGTCGGCGGAGGCGGGAGCGGGGGACGGAGAAAGGATTGACCCGGAGGGAAGCGGGTGGATTTTCCCTCGGTGATGCGTGCGGCGAGATTTTTTTTAACGGCGTTGCTGCTTGGCGCAGTTGTGGCCGCACGGGCGGTGGAGACGCTGACGCAGGCGGAACTCGAACGCGTGGTCGCGCAGGCGGCGCAACTGGCGGCGAAGCGTGCGCCGCAGAGCGTGCTGGCGGTCGTGGATCGCGATGGGCGTGCCCTGGCGGTATGGTCGGTCGATGGCAGCGCGCCGAGCGCGGGGCAGATCGCCATCGCGGTGTCGAAGGCGGGGACGGCGGCGTTTCTGAGCAGCAACGAGGAGGCGTTTTCGTCGCGCACGGCGGGCTTTATTATTCAGCAGAATTTTCCGCCGCGGGTGCGCAATCGTCCGCCGGGGCCGCTGGTGGGCGTGGGGTTTTCCAACCTCGCGTTTTCCGACGTGAATTATTTTCGCACCGTGGACGGCGCACGCATCCCGGGCACGCGGCTCTACGGTTCGCCCGGTGGCGTGCCGCTTTATAAGAACGGCGCGCTGGTCGGTGGCGTCGGCTCGACGGGCGACGGCACGGAGAAAGAGGACGCGACGATCACTGGCTTCGACTTCGACGAGGAAATTGCGCTCGCGGGGCAAATCGGCTTTGCGCCGGTGGGGGCCATCTGGGGTTCGCAGGTGCTGATCGACGGCATCCGCGTGGCGTATATCGAGACGACGATTCCGACGGTGAACGTGAGCGGGGCCACGCCGGGTGCGGCGGCGGCGGGATTTGAGCCGCGCGCGCAGACGGCGGTGGGCTGGCCGCAGGCGGTGGCGGGCGGGGTGTTTGGCGAGCTGCGCACGCCGACGCGGGCGGATCCTTTGAGCGGCGCGATTCGCGGGCAGGCGCGGCTGACGGAGGCGGAGGTGCGGACAATTTTGGCGCACGCGGCGGCGCGGGCTTCGATCACGCGCGCGGGCATCCGGTTGCCGGCGGGGCGCGCGGCGCAGGTTTTTATTTCGGTGGTGAACAATCCCGACGCGGCGGGCGTGGCGCCGGCGGTGCTGGGGACGTTTCGCACGCCGGACGCGACGATTTTCTCGTGGGACGTGGCAGTGCAGAAGGCGCGCACGGCGGTGTTTTTCTCGAGCGACACGCGGGCGCACTCGGCGCGCACGGTGGGGTTTCTCGCGCAGTCGCTCTATCCGCCGGGCATCATCAACAAACCGGCGGGGCCTTACTTTGGTTTGCAGGAGCGGTTTTCGATTCCGTTGCTGGGCGGCACGGCGGGGGCGAATCCGAATCTGCCGAACGGCATCACGATTTTCCCCGGCGGGTTTCCTCTTTACCGCAACGGCGTTTTGATCGGTGCGATCGGCGTGTCGGGCGACGGCATCGACCAGGACGACCTGATCGCGGCGGCGGGCACGGAAGGATTTCCCTCGGCGGTCGCAATTCGGGCGGACCAGCAATTTTATCTCGGCGTGCGGCTGCCTTACGCAAAATTTCCGCGCGACTCTGAGCTGAGGCCGGGGATCACGCCGGTGCTGCCGTCGGGTTTTGCGAACCTCGCTTCCGAGGGGCCGCCGGGGGCGTTGTTGAATCTCTCGGCGCGCGGTTATCAGGCGGGCGCGGGTAATTTGATTTTGGGTTTTGTGTCGGAGGCGGCGGAGTCGAGGAACTGGTTGTTGCGCGGCGTGGGTCCGTCGCTCGCGGGTTTTGGCGTGAGCGATCCGGTGGCGGCGCCGGAGCTGGCGCTTTACGCGGGGGCGAACGTGATCGACCACGCTAGCGGGTGGTCAGGGCGGAGCGATGCGGCGGCCTTGCGCGCGGCGGCGGTGGAGACGGGGGCGTTTGCGCTCACCGAGGGCAGCGCGGACGCGGCGCTCGTGAAGCCGTTGCCGGCGGGGGCCTACACGGTGGTCGTCCGCGGCGCGGGCGGCGGCACGGCGCTCGCGGAAGTTTACGATGGCGCGGGCGCGCAGACTTCGGGCGCGCTGCGCAACGCGTCGATCCGCGGCACGGTCGGCGCGGCGGACAAGCCGCTCGTGGCGGGACTCGTGATCGGCGCGGGTGCGTCGCGGACGGTGCTCGTGCGCGGCGTGGGTCCGTCGCTGGCGAAATTTGGCGTGGGCAATCCGCTCGAGGCGGTGACGCTGCAACTCGTGAACGGCTGGGGCGAAACGATCGCGACGAGCGCGGGCTGGAGCGAAGGTTCCAACGCGGATGAGATCGCGGCGGCGACGGCGAAGATCGGGGCGTTTCCGTTGGCGAGCGAACCGGCGGGCGACGCGGCGTTGCTGGTGACGTTACCCGGTGGGAGTTACACGGTGACCGCGCGAGCGGCAGAGGGAACGTCAGGCGCGGGTGGGGAAGTGCTGCTGGAAGTTTACGTGGCGGACTGAGGCAGGCAGCGAGTGGGTGTTGGCTTCAGCCCGACGCACGATTGCAGGGGCGATATATTTTGAGGACCCATTTCAGTTTCTTTGTTTCTGGCGACCAGAATCAAAACACCTGATCAGATCAGGTCCGATCAACCTTATTGGGCATGGGCGATGTATCCTCGATCAATTCAAGCTTATGGCCGATTGGATCAGTGATGACGGCTCTGCGTCCCCACGGCGATTCTCGGGCCGGCGACACAATTTGTGCTCCACCGCTCAATAATTTAGCAAGGATGGCATCCAGATTTTTTATTTTGAAGCCAATACGAGTTCCTTTGGTAGAATCGGCTGGGTCTGTTTGCGGGTAGATCTCAAAGACTTGGATCCCGGTATCTGATACCAGACGCCTCTAGCTTTTACGCTTTTAAAGTGAGGAAAAAGCTGCGATAAAAAGAGATGCCGCGAACATTACCGCCGTTGGGAGAAGAATGGGTGAAGGAGATCGAGCTGGCCTGGGAGCAGCCGCAAGCGGACTGG
>JANYBX010000145.1 GCA_025360615.1 Opitutia bacterium | reverse complement strand
CCTGCGCTTCGTCGGCGATGGCGAGGGCGTCTGGGCCCAGCCCGTCCGCATGTTGCCCGGCTATCGCTCGCAAACCGGCCAGGAAATCGCCGATCTCTATCCCCGACAACTCGCCGGCCAGCGGGTGCCCGCGCTGGACGCCCTCGATCCGCGTTCGCGCGGCGCGATTCTCTCCATGCCGCTCTGGGGCGATGCCCAACTCACGCAGCTCGGGCCCAATAGTTTCTCGATTCACAAGCGCACCACCGCCGCCGGCTCGTGGTTGCACGTGACCGACGGCCACCGCTCGCGCGGGCTCGCCGTGCTCGGCGATGTCTCCGGCGGACTCGCGGTCGCGATGAAAAATTTCTGGCAGAAATATCCTTCGTCGATCGAGCTCACCGGCGGCGCCCAACCGGCCGGCGAAATGAAACTCTGGTTCTGGTCCCCCGCCGCCGCCGCGATGGACCTCCGCCATTACGACACCGGCCCGCACGGCCTCTCGACCAATTACGAGGACTGGAAGCCCGGCTGGTCCACCCCGTTCGGCGTCGCCAACACCACCGACCTCACCCTCTGGGCCTTCGGTGCGATTCCCTCGAATGATCAACTCGTCGCCATGGCCCGCGCCGCCAGCGAGCCACCCATGCTCGTTTGCACGCCGGAATATTATCACGCGCAAACCGTCTTTGGCCACTGGAGTCTCCCGAATCGCACCTCCCCCGCCGCACGCTGGGTCGAGGACCAAGTCAACGGCCTCGTCGATTTCTACCGCGGCCAGGTGGACGAACGCTCGTGGTATGGTTTCTGGGATTTCGGCGACGTGATGCACAACTACGATTTCGGCCGCCACGAATGGCGCTACGATGTCGGCGGCTGGGCCTGGGCCAACACCGAGCTCATGCCCGACATGCTCCTCTGGTATACGTTTCTCCGCTCCGGCCGCGCCGACATTTTCCGGATGGCCGAGGCGATGACGCGCCACACCAGCGAAGTGGACGTGTATCACCTCGGGCCCTTCGCGCCGCTCGGCTCGCGCCACAACATCAGCCACTGGGGCGATGGCGCGAAACAGCCCCGCGTCAGCCACGCCGGCCTGAAACAGTTCTATTATTTCCTCACGGCCGACGAGCGCACCGGCGACCTCATGCGCGAGCAAATCGACGCCGACCTCACGTTCGCCCAGCTCCAGAAATTCAACAACTCCCACTACGTCCCCAATGCCGACGGCACCCCGCGCCTCGACGAACGCGCCAGCCAACCCGCCCCGCGCCCGGAAAATTTCGCGCCCCGCGCCACCGAGCACGCCCCCTCCACCCGGCTGAACCTGGAATGGATGTGCTATGCGATGAACTGGGCGATGGAAGCCCAGCGCACTGGCGAACCCTTCTGGCGCGAACGCATCAAAGCCGACCTCCGCGCGATGGCCTCCGGCATCGGCCCCGACGGCCGCCTGCCCGGTCGCTACTTCGACATGCTCTTCGGCGGTCCGGAAAACATGTTCGAGCTCGAGCCCATGCTCGACGTGCCCGAATTCTGGCGCGGCTGGGTCGCCACCACCGAAGCCATCGGCCGCGAAGTCACCGGCAGCCAGATGACCGCGCCACGCCTCCTCGCCTATGCCGCCCACGCGAAAAACGATCGCGCCCTCGGTGTGCTCGCGTGGGAAAAACTCATCGGGGAAAAACTCCCGCCCCTCGCCGCCCCCGCGCGCATCGCGACCACGGGCGTGGTGAAACCCGTCACCGATCCGTCCTTCCTCGGCGATCCGGTCGGCTGGCAACTGCATGGCGTCGCCAGCATTCACTGGGCGCTCAACGCCATCGAAACCCTCGATCTCGCCGGCCCCTGGCTGCCCGACTGGGAAGCCGCCCAAGGCGCCAGGAAAAAATCCAAGCCATGAAATTCTCCCGCCTGCACCCCGCCCCGCTCCGCCCTCATCGGTCTTTCTCCCTCCTGGTCGCGAGCCTGCTCCTCAGCTTGCCTGCGTTTGCCCAACCTCCGGTCTCCGACCCCGCAACTCCCGCCGCCGACGCCCTGCCCTTATCCGTGCAAATCAACTCGGGCCGCCTTCCCCCGAAATACCCGATGCCTTATCCGCCAAGTTCGGTCGAAGACATCGCCGCGGTGCTCGGTCGCGTGCTCACTTATCTCGAGGGCGCCACTCCCGCGCGCCTCGTGGATCGCACGAGCCGACAGGAGATCGCCGATTTCTCGAAGCCCAACCACAGCGCGATGATCGAGCGGGGCGACTTCCAGCTCTCCAGCTACGAATGGGGCGTCACCTACTCCGGCATGTTGCTCGTCGGAGAAGCCACCGGCGAGGCGCGCTTCACCGACTACACCGCGCGCCGCCTGAAATTCATCGCCGACATCGTCCCCGTCTTCCGCGCCCAAGTGGAAGCCCGCGCCACCGCGCCCGCCCCCGCGCCGGGCGAGGGCAATTTTCGCAACCAGATCCCGCTGCGGGGCGTGATCGCCCCGCGCTCCCTCGACGACTCCGGTTCGCTCTGCGCCGCGATGATCAAGGCCCACCGCGCCGGCCTCGGCGGCGACCTCCGCCCGCTGATCGACAACTCCATGAAATTTATCAGCACCGGCCAGTTTCGCCTGCCCGACGGCACGCTCGCGCGCCACCGCCCGCTGCCGAATTCGCTCTGGCTCGACGATCTCTACATGAGCGTGCCCGCGCTCGCGCAGATGGGAAAACTCACGGGCGAGGGAAAATATTTCGACGATGCCGCGAGACAGATTCTCCAGTTCTCCGAGCGCATGTTCGTGAAGGAAAAAGGACTCTATCTCCACGGCTGGATTCAGGGCATGGAGACCCACCCCGCGTTTCACTGGGGCCGCGCCAACGGCTGGGCCATTCTCGCGATGACGGAATTACTCAACGTCCTGCCCGACGATCATCCCAACCGCGCCGCGATTCTCGCCCAGTATCGCGCGCATGTTCGCGGTCTCGCGAACTGCCAGGGCGGCGACGGCCTCTGGCACCAGCTCCTCGACCGGCCTGATTCCTACCCCGAAACCTCGGCCTCCGCGATTTTCGTCCACTGCATCGCGCGCGGCATCAACCGCGGCTGGCTCGACGCGCTCGCGCACGGCCCGATGGTCTCACTCGGCTGGAACGCCGTCGCGGCACAAGTCAACGCCAAGGGCCAGGTCGAAGGCACGTGCGTCGGCACCGGCATGGGTTTCGATCCGGCATTCTACTATTACCGGCCGGTAAACGTCTTTGCCGCGCACGGCTACGGCCCGGTGCTGCTGGCCGGGGCCGAGATGATCACGCTGCGGAAAACCCTCGGCAAGGACGCCGCCGTGAGCGATGGCGCGATCCAGTTCGCGCGCGCCCCGTCGAATTTCTAGGACGCGTGGCGGCCTCGCCCTACGCGTAAACCGGGAACCGCTCGCCGAGTTTGCAGAGGATGTCGGCTTGGTCGCCGCCGGTTTCCCAAGCGACATCGCGGGCGATGGAGAAAAGCGTTTCCTTTTCCCGCGCGATCGGGCCGGCGATGGCCAGGGCCTCACCCGGCGAGAGCAACCTCCCGTTGTCCAGCGCCTCCTCCGCGCGCTTGACCGCGAGTGCGGCGGCCTGCGTCGTCACTTCGTCCATCTGCAATGGACACGTGCGGCCGGTGGCCGTGCGGCGGGGTTTATGATCGTGAAGTTCCATGCGAGGGGGGACTCCTCTGGGCGATAGATCGGCCCAAAGCGGACGAACTTTAGCCCGTCCGCGAAATCGCATCGCCATGCGGTGGTTCCCGCTGACCATGCTTTCATCCGCTCGCCCCATGCTCTTGAAACCAATGGCGTTTGCCCTGTGCGTCGCGACCCTCGCCGGCGCGGCCGACCAAGAAAACACCGCCACGTCCGCCCGCCCGGCCCCGCTTTTCTCCGAGGATTTCGAGTCGGGCCGCATCGACCCGGCACGGTGGACCGAATTTGTCACGGGTCACAACACCCTCACGATTCAGACGGAGCGCGCGGCGCACGGCCGCCATGCGCTGCGGGTCCGCTGCCCCGAGCCGAGCAACAAAACGTGGGCCTTCCTCGGCGCGAGCCAACTGCCGGTGGAGTTGCGCCGGCATCACTTCGGCCGCGCCTATGTTTACATCACGCCGAAGCCGCCCGCCCGGCACACGATTTTGCTGATGGCGGGCACGCCAGGATTTCCGTTCAACACCTTTCAGGAAGTCGCGGCGGCCAATGGCCGCATCCAGCTCACCTACGTCGAGCTGAAGCCGGAGGGCGGCAACGAGGACTATCACGCCGGCGGCGCGTTTCCCCTCGGGCGCTGGTTTTGTCTCGAATGGGAATTCAACGATGCGCCCAACCGCGCGGCCGTGTGGATCGACGGGCAGCCGGCGTATGCGAGCGATTTTGTTTCCAAGGTGACGGGAGCCTCCTCGAACTTGGTCGGCGGCTTTACCGATTTCCTCTTCGGCTTTCGCCTGTGGGGCGCGGCGCCCGAGGCGTTTGAGATTTACTACGACGATATCGCCCTCGATCCGAAACGCATCGGGCCGGTCGATGGTCCCCCGTAATCGGAATCGCGGCGTAAAGGCGCGGCAGTTCCAACGGCCCGCGCGGCGCTTGCTCCGATTCGTCCGGTCCGCCTAGTTTCGCGCCGTCCGTTTTTCCCCACGCCATGAGCACCGCCCCCGTCGCTTCCGTTTTACCCCAGACTTGGCTGAGTGCGCTCGGCTGGAGTGCCGTCGCCGCGCTCGGTGCCGGGAGCGTGGCCATGCTGGCGTGGTCGCGCGGCGAGCCGGTGAACGCGCTTTGGATGGTCGTCGCGGCGCTGTGCGTCTTCGCCGTGTCCTATCGTTTCCATTCGGCGTGGCTGATGGCGAAGGTGCTCACGCTCGACGAACTCCGCGCCACGCCCGCCACCGTCAACGCCGATGGCCGCGACTTCGTGAAGACCAACCGGTGGGTCGTCTTTGGTCACCATTTCGCCGCCATCGCCGGCCCCGGCCCGCTCGTCGGTCCCGTGCTCGCGGCGCAATTCGGCTACCTGCCCGGCATGCTGTGGATCCTCATCGGCGCGACGCTGGGCGGCGCAGTCCATGACTCGGTGATTTTGTTTTGCTCGGTGCGCCGGCGTGGGAAATCCCTCGGGCAAATGGTGCGCGACGAAGTGGGGCCGTTTGCCGGCGGCGTGGCGCTCGTGAGCATCGTGGCGATCATGGTGATCCTGCTCGCGGTGCTCGCGCTGGTCGTCGTGAAGGCGCTCGCCGAAAGTCCATGGGGGCTCTTCACCATCGCCTGCACGATGCCCATCGCGGTGCTCATGGGTCTGGGCATGCGCTCCGTCGGCCACGGAGGCCGGGGTCTCGCGGCGATCAGCGTGCTGGGCGTGCTGGCGTTGCTCGCCGCCGTGTGGGGCGGCCAGTTTCTCCCCGGCACCCCGCTCGAAAAATGGCTTACGCTCCACGGCACCACGCTCGCGTGGTGGATCATGGGCTATGGTTTTGCGGCGTCGGTACTGCCGGTGTGGCTGCTGCTCGCGCCGCGCGACTACCTGAGCACGTTCATGAAAATCGGCACGGTGGCCGCGCTCGGCGTCGCGGTGATGGTGCTCGCGCCCACGCTGAAAATGCCGGCGCTCACGAAGTTCATCGACGGCACGGGGCCGGTGTTCGCCGGGCCGGTGTTCCCGTTTGTCTTCATCACCATCGCGTGCGCGGCCATCTCGGGATTTCACTCGCTCATCTCCTCCGGCACCACGCCCAAGCTGCTCGGCAGCGAGAAGGACATCCGCATCGTGGGCTATGGCGCGATGGTCACGGAAATGTGCGTGGGCATCATGGCGCTCATCGCCGCGTGCGCGATGGAGCCCGGCCAGTATTTCGCCATCAACATGGCCGGCACCGCCGAAGTCGTGACCGCGAAAGTGAGCGCGCTCGGGTTCCCCGTGACGACGGGGGAAATAGCGGATCTCGCCGCGAGCGTCGGCGAAAAAACAATGGTCAACCGCCCCGGCGGCGCCCCGACGTTTGCCGTCGGCATGGCGCACATGTTTGCGCGCGTCGCGGGCAGCAAGGCCTCGCTCGCGGTGTGGTATCACTTCGCGATCATGTTCGAGGCGCTGTTCATCCTCACGACGATCGACGCCGGCACGCGCGTGGGCCGCTTCATCACGCAGGATTTGCTCGGCACCGTCTGGAAGCCGCTCGGCAACACGAAGTCCGCCGGCGCCGGCGTGCTCGCGACCGCGCTCTTCGTGGGCGCGTGGGGCTGGTTCTTATACCAAGGCGTGCTCGACCCGCTCGGCGGCATCAACTCGCTCTGGCCG
>JANYBX010000120.1 GCA_025360615.1 Opitutia bacterium | reverse complement strand
CAGAGTCGCGGCGCGGCGACGCTCACTGTCGCGAGCCGCCGGCTCGAGCGCGCGATGGAGCTCGCCACCATGCTCGGCGCGAGCGCCCTGCCCTTCGGGCAACACGAGGCGCGGCTCGCGGAGTTCGACGTCGTCGTCGGCTCGACCGCCGCGCCCGAGACCGTGGTGTCCGCCGCCGCCGTCGAGACCGCCATGAGCCGCCGCCCGGCCCGGCCGTTGTTTTGCATCGACCTCGCCCTGCCGCGCGACATCGAGCCCGCCGTCGCCCACATCGAGAATGTGTTTCTCTACAACCTCGACGACCTAGCGAAGATCGCCGAGGAAAACCGCGCCGCCCGCGAAGTCGAGGTGACGCGCGCGCGCGCCCTGCTCGCCGGGAAAGCCGAGGCGATCTGGCGGCACGTGGCCGCGCAGTTGAGTGCGGGGTCGCACATGGCGGGTGAGGGCACCCGCCCTCCACTGGCAAACCCCTCCGATGGAGGCGGGGTGCCCTCACCCCGCACTACGCGTTGAACTCCCATGCGACTCCCGCACCTCCAGCCGTTTGCTCGAGAGCCGCTGTATTTTCTCACGACTTGCATCGCAGATCGGCGCGAGATTCTCGCCAACGCCGCAGCCCACAAAATTCTCAGCGAAATCTGGTCCAACTCAGCCAAGCACGACGGCTGGTTCGTCGGTCGCTATGTGATCATGCCGGACCATGTGCATCTTTTCGCGCGCGCGGCAAGCGAAGCAAAACCACGGGCTGCGTGGGTTAAAACTTGGAAATCAATTTCCTCCCGTCGGCTCGCAGAAGCATTTCAACTCACGCCCCCCATCTGGCAGGCCGATTATTTCGACCACTTCATTCGGTCAGCAGACAGCTACGGCGAAAAATGGAGCTACGTGTTGAACAATCCGGTGAGGAAAAATCTCGTCGCCCGCCCTGAAGACTGGCCGTGGCAGGGGAAGATTCACGATCTGGCGTTTTAGCGGAGTCGCTCGTGGCGGGTGAGGGCACCCGCCCTCCATCGGAATCGGACAGACGCCAATGGACACGGAGTACCCTCACCCCGCACTACGCGCTAAACCACCCACACCATCCGCGCTCGCCTCGCGTCACCCCTTCGCCCGCCCCGCCTGGGCGCGGGTGAGCGCGGCGGTCAGTTCCTCGAGCTTCAGCGGCTTGGTCACGTAGTCGTCCATGCCGGCGTTCAGGCAGAGTTCGCGGTCGCCTTGCATCGCGTTGGCCGTGAGCGCCACGATCCAGGGCTGCGCCGGCGCACCCGACCAGCCGGCGCGGACGGCGCGCGTCGCCTCGAGGCCGTCCATCTCCGGCATCTGGAGATCCATCAGGATAATGTCGTAGGCCTGGCGGCGCAGCGCAGTGATGACCTCGAGGCCGTTGGCCGCGATGTCGGCGCGGTAGCCGAGCTTGCGGAGCATGAGAGTGGCGACCTTTTGGTTGACGGTGTTATCCTCGGCGAGCAGCACGCGTTCGCTGTGCGTCGGCTCCGCGATGTTGGCAAAGGGAGGCATCGAAATCGTCGAGACCGCCGGGTCCTTTTGAAACAGCGCCGCGAGCGTATCGAAGAGCAACGAGGGCTTCGCAGGCTTGGTGAGGTAGGCGGCGAAGAGCGACTGGTCCCCGCCGAGATCGCGCTGGCCGAGCGAGGAGAGCAGCACGAGCGGCGGCGGCGGGAGGCATACGCGGCGGATTTCATGCGCGAGCATGGTGCCGTCCATCTCCGGCATCTGCATGTCGAGCACCGCGGCATCGAACGACTCGCCGCCCTTGATCCACTCCAGCGCCTCGGAGCCGCTCGCGGCCGCGCGCACGCTCAGGCCCCAACCCGCCGCGAGCGTGGTGAGGATGCGGCGGTTGGTGGCGTTGTCGTCCACCACGAGGAGGCGCTTGCCTTCGAGCGAGGCTTTGCCGGCGGCCAGATACGGGCGCGGTTTGCTGGCGACGGACTCGACTTGGATCGTGAAAAAAAACGTGGAGCCGCGGCCCTCGGCGCTCTCCGCCCACATGCGGCCGCCCATGAGTTCGGCGAGGCGCTTGCTGATCGCGAGGCCTAGGCCGGTGCCGCCGAACTTGCGCGTGGTCGAGGCATCGACCTGCGAGAACGACTGGAACAGGCGCCCTAGCCCCTCCGGCGCGATGCCGATGCCGGTGTCGCGCACCGCGAAGGCGAGCTCGACGCGGTCGCCCACGGCGGGTTGCGCACGGAGCGTCACCTCGACCTCGCCGGCCTCGGTGAACTTCACGGCGTTACCGAGGAGATTCACCAGAATCTGGCGCAGCCGGGTGGAGTCGCCGCGCACCATGCCGGGCACGCCGTCGGCGATTTCGTAGAGAAGATCGAGCCGTTTTTCGGCGACGCGCGGGGCGAGCAAGTCGAGGGCGGCCTCGACGCATTCGCGCAGGGCGAAGGTCTCGTTCTCGACCTCCAGCTTGCCGGATTCGATCTTCGAGAAATCGAGGATGTCGTTGATGATCGTGAGCAGCGCGTCGCCGCTGTGGCGCACGGTCTCCACGAATTCGCGCTGCTCGCGGGTGAGTTTCGAATCGAGCAGCAGGCTGGTCATGCCGATGACGCCGTTCATGGGCGTGCGGATTTCATGGCTCATCATCGCGAGGAACTGGCTCTTCGCGAGGTTGGCGCGCTCAGCGGCTTCTTTGGCGACGCGCAGTTCCTCGGCGCGCAGGCGCTCGTCGGTGATGTCGATGAGCGCGTTGATCTCCTGCGTGAGCCGGCCGCTGGCATCGCGATGGTAGCTGCGGATGAGGTGCGCCCAAGTGACACGGCCGGCGGGCCCGAGGAAGCGCTTGTCCAGGGTGAAGTGGTTGATCTCGCCGGCGCGCACTTTTTCCACGAGCGCATCCTGCACGCGCAGATCATCCGGGTGCGAGCGGCGGCGATAGACGCCGGGCTGCCGCGATTCCTCGACGCTGACGCCCGTGATGCGCGCGTGCTCGGCGTTGATGATGCGGCTGTCGTCGTGGTCCGGCTCGCCCCACGAAAGCCCCACGGGCACGAAATCGAAGATGAAGCGGAAGAGCGATTCCTGCAGTTTCAAGTTGGCCTGCGCCTCCTTGATGGGGGAGAGATCCACGAGCGTGGAGACTTCCTGATAGCCACCCTCGGGCATCCGAAAACGGCGGAACGTGATCTCGGCGGGATGCAGCGTGCCGTCGGGGCGCACGTAGCGTTTCTCGCGTTTGAAGTGATCGATTTCGCCGGTTTGGAGCTTCGCGTAGAGCACGGCCTGCGCGGGCCAGTCGGAGGGGTGCGTGACGCTTTTGAAAATCCCTGGCTCGTCCATCTGCTCGCGTCTGAGACCGCAGATCTGCAGGTGCGCATCATTCGTGAGGCGGCGGCGTTCCCCGTTCGGGCCCACCCACAGCCAGCAAAGCCCGATCGGTGCCGATTCGAAGATGAAGCGAAACTCCGCCTCCTTGCGCCGCAGCGCATCCTCGCTCGCGCGGCGCGCCGAGATGTCGAGCATGAGCGCCATGTAGCCGGTGAGCCGGCCGGCGTCGTCGTGCAACGGCTGCACCTCGAGTTCGAACCAGCACGCCCGACCCTCCTTCGTGTGAAACGCCGTCTCTCCCTTGAACAGCCCGCCCCTCGCGCCGCCCTCGCCGAGCGCTTCCCGCACGACGCTGTCCATCGCCGGGTGCGTGAGAAACTCCCCCGGCCGGCGTCCGCGCACTTCCTCGGATTTGTAACCGAAGAGCCGCATGAAGCTGTCGTTGATCCACTCGACGCGCCATTGGGCGTCGGCCAAAATCACGCCGCTCGCCGTGCGGCTGGCCACCAGCGCGAGTCGCTGCGCCTCCACCTCTGCGCGGCGCAAATTCTGCGTCATCTGCGCCGCGAGGCCGATGGCCCGCACGCGCGAGTTGACCAGCATCCAGGTGACCACCGCGATCAACAGCCCGACCAGCGAACCTCCGCAGAGCACCAACCGCGAGACGAGCCGGCTGCCCGCCGAGTCAAACGCCGCGAGCGAGCTGATCCGCAGCGTCCAGATTTGCCCGTAGGCCTCGAACGTCTCCGCCTGCGTGAACGTGCTCCCCGCGTAATCTTTCGCCGTAAACACCCCGTTGCCCTTCGCGCCCACCTCGGGATCGGAGTCGAACAGGAGCGTAGCCGCGGAGGTTTCCCGTCCCTCGAAGACCTCGATGTCCGCCTGCCGCTCCAGCGCCGCCGGGATCTGGCCCAGCAAAAGATCGGAACGCAGCGACGCAAAGATCCAGCCTTGCAACGCCGCTTCGCGCTCCACCGGGGTGACCGCGGGACGGCCCGCCCCATAGACAGGGAGGAACAGCAAAAATCCCGGCACCTTGTTCGGCCCCAGAATCACCTGAATGCGACGGGTGAGCGTCGGCTGACCGGAGCGCATGGCCTCATCCGCCGCCGCCCGACGGGTGGTGCCGGAAGCGATGTCGAGCCCCAGCGCGCCCGCATTCAGGTTCACCGGTTCAAGATGGGTGACGACGTAGAGCGGATCGTTTTCGCCGCTGCGCTGGATCTTGAAATCCGGCAGGCCATCGGCGCGGACCCGGGCCTCCAGCGCCTCCAGCTGCGCGCGCGGCCAGCGCTGCACATAGCCGAGACCGATCACCCCCTTGTTCACATAAGGCCAGACCGAGTCCACGTAGGCGGCCCATGGCGCATGGGCCGGAGCCGGCGTGGCCTGGGCTTGTTTGCGCCCGAGTTCCAACGCTTGGATGGCGGCCTCGAAACGCTCGCGCACCACCGCCGACACGCTGCGGCCGAGCCGGTCAAAACGAAGTTGATCTGCCCGCCGCCCCTCGCGCGCCGTAAGCCACGCTCCCAGCACCGATGCGCCGACACAGAGTGCAAGCACGAGCCACGGCAGCCGGCGCGTGCGAAGCTGGGGACGCAGGGGGCGTTCCTTGGAAGGCATCTGCCGGCGATCCCATGAGCAACGTGGCGGGGAGCCAACTCTTTTTAACTTAATGAAGGTCAGGACGCTAGTTGGCGCGCCAGCCAATCCGCCGCCGTGCCGCCCGCCGGTTGGCCCAGCAGCGCGCGGAGTTTTTTCGCGTGCGCGGCGGTTTGCGCGCGCCGCGCGGGGTCGTCAAGGCTCGCGCGCAACTCCGCCGCGAGCGCCGCCGGAGTCGCCGCGCCTTGGATAAATTCGGGATACATCGGCTCGCCGAGCAGCAGGTTCGCGATGCCGAGGTATTCCACCTTCACGAGCAGTTTGCCGAGCAGGTAAGTCAGCCAATCCGTGCGATACGTGACCGCGCCCGGAATGCCCGCGAGCGCACACTGCATCGACATCGTGCCGCTCGAGGTCAGCACTGCCGACGCCGCCACCGACTTGCCTCCCTCGCTCATTCGGCGAAATGAAATTTTCTCCGAGGGATTCGCCGCACGCAGCACGTCGAGAATATCGTCGCTCGGATAAAGCACCACCGCCTCGCGTTTCGCGCCGGACGCAGCAAACGCCGCGAGCAACACGGGGAAAATTCGAGCGACCGAGGATTTCCGGCTGCCGGGCAGCAACAGAATCGGCCCTGCCGGATCGTAGCGCACCGGGCTCACATAATCCGGCGCGAGAAACGGATGGCCGACAAACTCCACCGGCAGCGTCGTGTCGGCGTAACACTTCACCTCGAAGGGAAAAATCACCGCCAGCGCGTCGAGATCCCGCGCCATCGCGAACCGCCGCCCCGCGCGCGAGGCCCACAGTTGCGGACTAATATAATAGAGCGTTTTGCTGGTCCCTCCGGCCTTCGCCGAAAATCCACCGGCGTGGAGCGAATCGGCGATGCGCAGATTCAACGTGGACGAATCGACGAAGCACACCGCCCGCGGCCGGTGCTCGCCAATCCAGCGCACGATCTCCTTTCGCAGCGCCCAGAAAAACCGAATTTTTTTCAACACCTCGCCCGGCCCAATCGACGACGACG
>JANYBX010000105.1 GCA_025360615.1 Opitutia bacterium | reverse complement strand
GCCCGCCGGATTTTTCCGGCGGGCTGAAGGGAGAACATCTCGGTCTCCCGGCTTGGTGAAAATCGCTCCGGCGCGTTAGGGATAACGCGCCCTACCTCAGACTCAGGCTTCCAACTGCGGGCGGGATTTTTCCGGCCAGTCGATGTGGAAGAACTTTCCGCGGGGCTTGTCGGTGCGCTCGTAGGTGTGCGCCCCGAAATAATCGCGTTGCGCTTGGAGCAGATTCGCCGGCAGGCGCGCCGAGCGGTAGCTGTCGTAATAGGAGAGCGCGGAGCTGAACGTCGGCGCGGCGACGCCGCACTCGGCGGCGAGCGAGACGACTTTGCGCCAGTTTTCCTGCGCCTTCTTCACCGTCTTGTTGAAATACGGGTCGAGGAGGAGGTTCGCGAGGTGCGGGTTGCGGGCGTAGGCCTCGGTGATCTTTTGCAGGAAAGCCGCGCGGATGATGCAGCCGCCGCGGAAGATCTGCGCGATCTCGCCGAAGTTCAGCTTCCAGCCAAACTCGGCCTGCGCGGTGCGCATGAGCTGGAAGCCTTGCGCGTAGGAACAGATTTTCGAGCAGTAGAGCGCGTCGCGGATCGCATCCACGAGGGCTTTTTTCGAGCCGCGGTATTTGCGGCCTGGACCCTTGAGGATTTTGGAGGCGGCGACGCGTTCGTCCTTGATCGCGCTGATGCAGCGGGCGAAGACGGCTTCGGCGATCGTCGGCGCGGGCACGCCCATGTCGAGGGCGTTGGTCGAGGTCCATTTCCCGGTGCCTTTTTGGCCGGCAGTGTCGAGGACGACGTCAACAAACGCTTTCTTCGAGGCGGGGTCTTTCTGCTTGAGGATGTCGGCCGTGATCTCGATGAGGAAACTATCGAGCGCGCCCGCATTCCACTGGGAGAAGATTTCACCCATCTGCGCGGGCTTCAGCCCGAGGAGGCCTTGCATGAGCGAGTAGGCCTCACAGATCATCTGCATGTCGCCATACTCGATGCCGTTGTGGACCATCTTCACGTAGTGGCCGGCGCCGTTTTCGCCGATGTAGGTGGTGCAGGGCACGCCGCCGACGACGGGGTGGCCGGGGGTCGCGCCAGTGAGGGGCTTGCCGGTCTTGCCGTCGACCTTGGCGGCGATGGCTTCCCAGACGGGTTTCAACTCTTTCCACGCGGCGAACTCTCCGCCGGGCATGAGCGACGGGCCGAAGCGCGCGCCTTCTTCGCCGCCGGACACGCCGGAGCCGATGAAGCGGAGGCCTTTTTCGCGGAGCTGTTTCTCGCGGCGGATGGTATCGGTCCAGAGGGCGTTGCCGCCGTCGATGATGATGTCGTCTTTTTCGAGGAGGGGGACGAGGCCGTCGATCACGGCGTCGGTGGCTTTGCCCGCTTGCACGAGGATGACCATCTTGCGCGGCTTCGCGAGGGACTGGACGAATTCCCCGAGCGTTTTCGTGCCGATGAGACCACCGGGCGTGGAGGGATTTTCCGCGACGAACTTGTCGGTTTTCTCGGTCGTGCGGTTGTAAACCGAGATCCGGAAGCCGTGGTCGGCGATGTTGAGGGCGAGGTTTTGACCCATCACGGCGAGGCCGATGAGTCCGATGTCAGAGTGCGTTTTGGCCATAAAGGAAACGCGAAGCTACGTGATTCGCGGGCCAAAAACCAATCCTGTTTTTGGCCGATGACAGAAATTCCCCGCCAGCCTCGGCGACGGTCAGGGCGCGCCCTTGGGCTTCGCCGCCTGCTTGTTCTCGTAGGCGCCCTTCGAGGGGAAAAACGGCGCGATCTTCTCCACGAACGGCGTCATGAACGCCGGCTCGTTGCGCTCGTAGATCCAGTTCACCCCCACGACCGTGAAAACGATGAACGCCACGACCGCCATGATGACCTTGTTGGTGCCCGCGAGCTTGCGGAGCACAATGACGCCCACCACGAGAGCGATCACTGCGCCGGCAAGAATCAGCCAGAAGGATTTCGGAATCCGCTGGAGCCTCTCCATCGCCGTCAGCGCGAATATCACCATGGCCGCAGCTAAATGCCTCCGGCCGGTGCGGGCGAGTCGAAATCCACCGGTGCCGGGAGATTTAGCGGCCGTTTCAAACGAGTGAAAGGCCCGGGTTGAAAACGCGGGCGACGTTGCTCGTCGGGCATAAAGCCCCTTCCGCAAGGACAAGGATCGGAAAACGCGCGCGTGGAAAAAATCTCAAGCCTCCGACGGCGGGGCCGGCGGCACCCCGGCGCCAGCGTGTTCGCCGCGCGTGGCGCAGTTGATCCACGCGGTCGCGCCATCGGCGTAGTTTTCTTTTTTCCAGATCGGCACGCGCGACTTCGCCTCGTCGATGATGTGGCGGCACGCGTCAAACGCCGCCCCGCGATGCGCCGCCGTCACGCCCACCCACACCGCGAGATCGCCGAGCGCGAGCGCCCCCACGCGATGCACGCAGACCGCGCCGATGATCGGGAATTTCCCCCGCGTCTCGGCGAGGATGCGCGCGCCTTCCTTCTCCGCGAGCGGCGCGTAGGCCTCGTAGTCAAGCGAGCGCACGGGGTGACCATCGTTGTGATCGCGCACCCAGCCCTCGAAGGTCACGCACGCGCCGGCGCGCGCGTCGGGCAGCATGCGCGCGAGCGCGGCGGGATCGAGCGGCGCGGTGGAAATCTTAAACATTAGAAAATACGGGAGCCCGCGGTTTCTCCGATCTCCCTCATCCGCCGGCGACCGGCGGGATAAACACCACCCGGTCGCCCTCGCGCAGCGGTGCGGTCGCGGCGACGAACTCGTCGTTCACGGCGGCGCGCACGCGATCGCGGGGCAGCGTGAAACCATGCCGTGCGCGCAGCTCGGCGTAGAGCTCGGCCGGCGTGGCCGCCGTCGTCGCGAGCGTTTCGCGGGCGAGTCCGCGCTGCTCGCGCAGGATGGCGAAATACTCGAGGTGAACCGTTATCATAGTCTGTGCTTTCGGAGGAGCCGTTCGGAAACCCGCCCTACTTCGCGCGATAGTCGCTCTTGCCACCGGTTTTTTCCAGCAGGCGCACGTCCTTGATGACGATGCCGTGCGAGACGGCCTTCGCCATGTCGTAGAGCGTGAGCGCGGCGATGGTCGCGCCCGTGAGCGCCTCCATCTCGACGCCGGTTTTCGCATGGGTCTCGGCGCGGCAGTGAATCGCGATCTCGGCCAGAGTGACATCGGGTTTGATTTCAATCTGGCAATCATCGAGCGCGAGCGGGTGGCAGAGCGGGATGAGGTCGCTCGTTTTTTTTGCGCCCATTACGCCGGCGAGAACGGCCGCGTGAAAAATCGGGCCCTTCTTCGTCCTGATCTCACCGTCGCTCAGCAACGCCGCGAGTTCGGGCGGCAGCGAGACGATGGCGACCGCGTGCGCCGTGCGCCGCGTCACGGCCTTCGCCCCGACGTTGACCATCGCGGGCTGACCTTTGGCGTCGATATGGGAAAGCATCCGCGCACTTTCGCGCGCGAACATGGAACGCTCAACGCTCAACTTCCACTCCCGCGCACCGCCATCCCGACCGGGCAAAAACAAAAAAAACGGCGCAAAATTAATCTTCGACTGATTCCAAACGCACCACCCGGATTTCCCGCACCGCGTGATCGACCCAGAAAGTTACCAACCAATCACCCGCCACGAGAATCTCGCAGACGCGACCATGCGTGTCTCGCTCCTGCAAATCGCCCGGCCGAAACGGCGCCGCTTTAACTTCGTCGAGGATCACGCCCAACCGCCGCTGCGGCCCGCGCGATGCCTGCGCCAAAAAGCGCGCGGCCCCTTCGCTCAACACCAAGTCGTAGGGCGGCACGTTACGGCAAGCCCAGTTGCCGCTTCAGCTCTTCCCAGTTCACTTTGCGCCCGCCGTCCATCTCGGCCTGCACGCGCGCCAGATGTTCGCGGTTCGCCGCCGTCTCGGCGCGCAGCCGGCTCTTGAGGAACGCCAGCGCCTTGATCATTTCATCGTGCGCGAGCTGCTCCATCTGCGGTCTGAGTTCGGCGAAGATCATGCGGTCACCCTATCGGCCCCGCCCCCGGCGGCAAGCCCGCTGTCCGCCCGCGCTCCAGCCTCACCCCCACGGCCAGAACCGCACGATCTCGCCCGCGGGAAACTCCTCCCGCTCCGCCGGCAGCTCCACGAAACCATCCGTGCCGACGAGCCCGGCGAAATCCCCCGAGGTGTTCACCGCCTCCGGCGTCGCCAGCGATTCCGCGCGCGGGCCGATGCTCAGTTTCACGGGGAGCAGGCACGCGAGCTCCGGCTTAAACATCACCGCCGCCGCCAGTGCCGCGACGCGCGCCGGCGCCGCCAGCGCGCCGCTCGCGTGCGCCAGCGCCGGCAGCACGTAGCGATGCAGGCACGTGTAGGCGGAAACCGGATTCCCCGGCAACGCGAAGACCGGTGTCGAGCGCGCGCTCAGGCCAAACCAAAACGGTTTCCCCGGGCGCTGCGCCACGCCGTGGAAAATTTTTCGCACGCCCTGCCGCGCGAGTTCCTCGGGCAGGAAATCAAATTTCCCCTTCGACACGCCGCCCGTGAGCAGCACCACGTCGTATTCCGCCAGCAGGTGCCACAACCGGTGCTCGATTTCCTCGCGCACATCGCGCACGTGAAACCGCTCGACCCGCGGGTAACCCGCCAGCGCGAGCGCCGCGCGCAACGCGAGATCGTTGCTCCGCCGGATTTGGTGCGGCGCGACGCCCGCGCCGATCTCGACCAGCTCGTCGCCGGTCGTCACCACCGCGATTTTCGGCCGGTGCGCCACCGAAAGGAATTCCTGCCCGCACGCCGCCGCCACGGCCAGCTCACGCCCGGTCAGCCGCACGCCCCCGCCAACGATCAGCGCCCCCGCGCGGTGGTCGCTGCCGCGGCGGTGAATCGCATGGCCGGCGGAAAACTTTCCCGCTGTCTCGGCCACGTTGATCGCCACGCCCTCCGCCGCGATTTTCCCCGCGCCCCGCTCGACTCGCGCCGTCTCCTCATAAGGCACCACGCAATCGGCCCCGGCGGGCAGCACTGCGCCCGTCATGATTTCCACGCACCCGTCGGCCGCCCCACCGAGCGTGCGCGGCACCATGCCCGCCGCCTGCACGCCCTCGACGCGAAACGTCCGCACCCCCGCCGCCAGCGCCGCCGCGCGCAGCGCGTAGCCATCCATCGTCACGCGGTCAAACGGCGGCAGGTCGCGATCCGCCCGCACATCCGCGCGCAGGATCCGCCCGTGCGCCTCCGCCAGCGGGCAATCCTCGCGGGGAAACAGCGGCAGGTTTTCGCGAATCAGTTTTTCCGCCTCGGCCGGGGTGAGCATCGCCAACAGCTAGCCGCCCCGCGCTCCTCCGCCACTCCGAAAACAAAACGCGTTTCCCCGCCGTCGCGCCGCGCGCCCCTACGCAGGATCGCGACACCGCGCGGCATTGCACCCCGCGCGCGCCAAACCTTTTCTGCCCCCATGCGATTCGCCTCCGCGCTGGGTTTCTCCGTTCTGCTGCTGCTCCTCCTCGCCCCGCCGCCCCTCCGCGCCGACGCCGGCGAACTCGGCCTACCCGTCCAGCACTACCACTCCCCGGAAGACTATAACGGCTACAGCCAGATCACTGCGATCACCCACACCGCCGAAGGCTTCACCGTCATCGGCACCTATGCCGCCGCCATCGTTTACGATGGTCACAGCTTTGAAAAAATCTCCTTCGCCGCCGCCTTTGTCACCGCCCTCCACCGCGCGGCGGACGACGTCATCTGGGCCGGTTCCGACAACGATATCGGCGTGCTCGCGCCCGACCCCGCGACCCACCGCCTCCGCTTCGAATCCCGCACCTCGCTCCTCGCGCCCGAGGCGCGCGCGTTCGGCCGCGTCCGCGCCATCGAGCATACCCGCGACGGCCTCTTCGCCACCACCACCCGCGGCGTGCTCCGCTTCCACGCGGAGCGCGCCGAGTTCATCCCCTTCAACGCCGACGCCCGCCTCCAACTCTTCGCCCTCGGCGAGCACCTCTACCTGCAAAACTCCCAGCAAGGCCTGCTCCGCTTCGACGGCCGCGCCTTTGTCCTCCTCGACCCCGGCGAACCCCTCCGCGACCGCAGTCTCCAGCTCGCCCCGTGGAGCGCCACGCACGCGCTCTGTTTGGTCAACTCCGTCGGTTGCTTCACCCTCGAGTTCGCCACGGATCGCCTGACACCGCTGCCGACCCCGCTCGATCCGCTCCTCAAAAAAGTTCCCATCAACCAAATCCTCCGGCTGCGCGACGGCCGTTACGCCCTCCTCCGCGCCAACAATAGCGGCCTCCTCCTCACCGATCCCGCGTTGCAAGGCGCCCAGCTCATCGACCAGTCGGCCGGCCTCGCCACCGGCGCGATTTTCGGTGGCAGCATCGATTCCGAGGATGGCCTCTGGCTCGCGCTTGGTAACGGCCTCACCCGCCTCGACCTCGCGCCCGGCCTCACCGTTTTCGACGAACGCACCGGCGTTCGCGCCGGTGGCACCCTCTCCATCGTGCGGCAGGACGGCCAACTCTATGCCGGCACCAGCGACGGCCTCTTGCGCCTCGAACCCGGCGACCCGGCCACCGGCCGCATCGCGCGCTTCGTGCCTGATCCCCGCGTCCGCGAGTCGTGCCTCTACCTCGCCTCCTCCTCCCAAGGCTTGGTCGTCGGCACCAACCACTCCGTCGATCTCCTCGCCGGCGAATCGCGCCGCACCGTTGTCGAGACCCACAGCGGCACGCTGACCGTCCAGCGCAGCACCCGCGCCCCCGACGTCCACTTCATCTCCGCCGACGACGGTTCCTTCGTGCTCGATCTCGCCACCGGCGTCTCCACCCAGCTCCCCGGTCTCACGCCCGGCCTCAGCCTCTGGAATTTCGCCGAGACCGCCGATGGCTCGCTCTGGGCCGGCAGCAGCTCCGCCGGCCTCTGGCACATCACCCCCGCCGCCGGGGGCGACTGGGCGCACGCGCGCCTCGAAAATTTCCCCCTCGGCCAAGCCGGCCTCCCCACCGGCAAAAACTGGACCGCCACGTTCCCCCTCTTCGGCGGCGAAAATTTTCTCTCCGATGCCGGCACGCACCGCTGGGATCCCGCCACGCGCACCTTCCCCCTCGACCAGCGCTACCGCGCGGAAGGCGGCGAACACCTCCGCTTTTTCCCCGTCCTCGCCGACGACCTCGGCCGCGCCTGGACCTCGCTCTGGTTCGGCACCGTCGCCTGCTCGCGCCCCCTCGGCTACTTCGCCGCCGAAGCCACCGGTATTTTTCAATGGCACGATGCCCCCGCCCGCTGGTCCTCCGGCGTCGGCCGCTGGGGCGCGCAACGCATGTTGCTCGAAACCGGCCCCGCGAAAAACCAATCGCTCCTCTGGACCAAGAGCCTCACCTCGCTCACCCGCATCGAACTCGCCACCCTCCCCACCGCCATCCCCGCCGCTCCGTGGCGGCCCGTCCTCCGCCAGTTCACCGCCGCCGAACGCGTCTGGCCCGCCGGTGCCGGCACCTCGTTGCGCCTCCCGTTTTCCAACGCGCCCATCACCCTCCGCTACGCCGCGCCGCGTTTCCGCCCCGGTGCCAACGTCCGCTACGAAACGCGCCTCGTCGGCTTCCGCGACGCGTGGTCCGCTCCTTCCCCGCTCAACGAAACCGTTTTCACCAACCTCATCGGCGGCCCGTTCACCTTCGAGGTCCGCGCCCGCGATGGCGACGGCCTCCCCAGCGAGACCGCCCGCATCACCTTCTCCGTCGCGCCCCCGTGGTCGCGCCGCCCGCTCGCCTACGCGCTCTACGCGCTCGCCCTCGCGTCCTCAATTTTCGGCTACGTCCGCTGGCGGCTCGGCCGCTCCGAGCGCGAACGCCTCCGCCTCACCGCCCTCGTCGAGGCCCGCACCGCCGATCTCGCCCTCGCGCGCGACGCCGCCGAAGCCGCCTCGCGCGCCAAGAGCCACTTCGTCGCCAGCATGAGCCACGAACTCCGCACGCCCCTCAACTCCATCATCGGCTACGCCCAAATCCTCGCCCTCCACGAGGCCGCGACCCCGTGGCAACGCGAACGCCTCGGCGTCATCAACACCTCCGGCGCGCACCTCCTCCGCCTCATCAACGACGTGCTCGACTTCGCCCGCGTCGAGGCCGGCCGCCTCGAGGTCCGCTCCGCGCCCTTCGACCTCGGCGGCCTGCTCGGCGAAATCTCCGCCGCCGGCCGGGTGCTCGCCGAAAACAAAAAACTCCTGTGGCGCGTCTCCGTGCCCGCCACCCTCCCCGCCGCCGTCGTGGGCGACCCTGCCCGCCTCCGCCAAGTGCTCGACAATCTCCTCGGCAACGCCGTGAAATTCACCCCCGAGGGCGAGGTCGCCCTCACCGTCGCGCGCCGCGGCGCGCTCTACGAATTCACCGTGCGCGACACCGGCGCCGGCATCGCGCCCGACGACCAGGCGCGGCTCTTCCACGCTTTCGAGCAAACCGCCGGCGGCGCCAGTGCCGGCGGCGCGGGCCTCGGCCTCGCCATCAGCCGCCAACTCGCCGAACGCATGGGCGGCACGCTCGCG
>JANYBX010000070.1 GCA_025360615.1 Opitutia bacterium | reverse complement strand
TCGTCTCCGGAAGCGCTCTGGCCCCTCGTCTCCAACACCGACCGCTTCAACCGCGACTGCGGCTACCCCGCCGTCACCCTCGTCAAGCCCGCCCCCGGTTCCATCGCTCGCGTCAACAACACCAAGCGCCTCCGCACCGCCGTCATGGGCATCGCCATCGAGTGGGAAGAACGCGCCTTCGAGTGGCATGCGCCCCACCGTTACAGCGTCGAACGCGATTATTTCAGCGGCCCCGTCGCGAAGATGCTCATGCGCTGCGAACTCACGCCGCGCGCCGACGGCGGCACCACGCTGCGCTACGAACTGCAGCTTACGCCCGCCAATTTCCTCGGCCGGCTCGCGCTCCCGTTCTCCATCGGCCGCTCCGCCCGCGCGACGACCGGGCGCGTTTTCCGCCGCTACGATGAGTTCGCCCAACAAGGCCTCCGTGCCTCGCAACTCGCGCAAAAACCCACCCTCGCCGACGGTGCCGCCGCCCGCCTCGCCGCCGCCCATCAACGCCTCACCACCGACGCCGCCCAACCCGCCGATCTCGTCGCCCGCCTCGGCGAATTTATTTCCACTAGCGACGAGCTCTCCGCCGCGCGCATCCGCCCCTACGCGCTCGCCGACACCTGGCGCGCCGATCGCCGCGCCGTCCTTTCGCTCTGCCTCCACGCCACGCGCGCCGGCCTCCTCGATTTCAGTTGGGATGTTCTCTGCCCCCACTGCCGCGGCGCCCGCCCCGGCGCGCGCTCGCTCGACGGCATCGCCCCCCGCGCGCACTGCGAATCCTGCGATGTGGATTTCACCGCCAACTTCGATCAATCGGTCGAACTCACCTTCACGCCCAACGCCGCTGTGCGCGCCGTCATCCGCGTCGACTACTGCGTCGGCGGCCCGCAAGTCACCCCGCACATCGTCGCACAGCAAACCCTTCGCGCCGGGGAAACCGCCACGCTCGCCCTCGCGCTCGCTCCCGGCCGCTACCGCGTGCGCACGCCCGGCGTCGCTGCGCAAACCGCCTTCCGCGTCGAGGCCCGCGCGCCCGCCGCGGCCGACATCGCGCTCGGCACCGAATCGTCCGCCGACCTCGCGATCTCGCCGACCGGCCAGCTCAGCATCGCCAACCGCGCCCCCGCCGAACGCCTCGCCATCGTCGAGTCCATCGCCTGGAGCGACCAGTCCACCACCGCTGCCGAGGTCACGTCCCTCCAACTCTTCCGCGATCTTTTTTCCCGCGAAGTGATCCGGCTCGGCGAACAAATTTCCGTCGGCTCAATGACCGTCGTTTTCACCGACCTGAAAAACTCCACGCAACTCTACACCGAAATCGGCGACGCCCCCGCCTTCGGCCGCGTGCTCACCCATTTTGAAATCCTGAAATCCGCCGTCGCTGCCGAAAACGGTGCGATCGTGAAAACCATGGGCGATGCCATCATGGCCGTTTTCCCCCGGCCGGTCGCCGCGCTCCGCGCGATGGTGCGCGTGCAACGCTGGCTCGCCCGCCCCGCCGACTACGCGCTGCCTGCCGGCGTCACCATCCCCGCCTTCGCGCCCGCGCCGCTCGCGCTCAAGGTCGGCCTGCACACCGGCCCGTGCCTCGCCATCAATCAAAACGAGCGCCTCGATTATTTCGGCACCACCGTGAACCTCACCGCGCGTCTCTGCGCCCTCAGCACCGGCCAGGATCTGGTGCTCTCCACCGCGACTCACGGCGATGCCGAGGTCGCCGCCTATCTCGCCGACCCGTCCGCGCACCTCGCCGATTCACCCGATCACCTCGGCGTCACCGCCGGGCGGACGACGCTGAAAGGTTTCGGAGCCGACACCTTCGACGTCTGGCGGGTCAAATCAAGGTAGGGCGGGTTATCCTTAACCCGCCGCTGCGGCTCGGCTTACTTGGAGCGCCGCGCTCAACCGGCGCGTTAGGGATAACGCGCCCTACCCCTTCTTCTCCGAGTCCTTCGCCTCCGTCTTCACCGGCCCGAACGTCCCCGCCTCCGACGCCCGCACAAAACCCTCCGTCACGCTCTTCAGTTCCTCCCAACGATCACGGATTTTCCGCGCCTCTTCTTTCGTGATCACGCTGTCCGACGATGAAATCGCGATCGTCGCCAGCATGTCGGCAAACTCCTGCACGATGTCGTTCGTCATCGGAATCAACGGCTGGTTCGGCGGCAGCTTCTGCGGATTCCGAATGAAAAAACCATCCGCCTGCTCGGCCACCCATTGCGCAATGCGTGCGTCGCGCGTGCTGCGGATGAGCTGGCCGACGCGGTCGAGCGGGTTGTTCGCCCCGCTGCCGGTGGTGTCCTCCGTCGGCTCCGCCCACTTGTAAATGAGAGAAAGCGAGAGCTGCAGGTCGGCGCTGATCTGCTTCGCGCTGGTTTTCTTGAGGACTTCCCGGATCACTTCGTGCGATTGCATGGCACGCGCGAGGTTGCGAACGCATTAGCCGGACGCAACTCCGCACACGCCACCGCTAACAAGCACCACCCCCGCCGGCCGGCCCCGCTTTTTTGCGTGCCTCCCCCCGTTGCCGTCTGCCACACCTACGTTTCCCCTTTCATGAATATCCACGAGTATCAGGCCAAGGCTCTCTTCGAAAAATTCGGCGTCTCCGTCCCCAAGGGCGCCACCGCCACCACGCCGGAGGAGTTCATCACCGCCCTCACCGGCCTCCCCGAAGGCCCCACGATGGTCAAATCCCAGATCCACGCCGGCGGCCGCGGCAAGGGCACCTTCACCGATGGCTTCAAGGGCGGCGTGAAATTCTGCAAAACGAAAGCCGACGCCCGTGAGATCGCCGGAAAGATGCTCGGCAACACGCTAGTCACCGCGCAAACCGGCCCCGCCGGCCGCAAGGTCCAGACGATCTACTTCACCGTCGCGAGCGACATTAAGAAGGAATACTACCTCGCCATCCTCCTCGACCGCGCGACTTCGCAGCCCGTCATCGTCGCCTCCACCGAGGGCGGCATGGACATCGAAAAAGTTGCCCACGATACGCCCGAGAAACTTTTCAAGATCTTCATCGATCCCGCCTACGGCCTCGCCGATTTCCAAGTGCGCGAGCTCCTCTTCAAGCTGGCCCTCACCGGTGCCGAGGCGAAAAACGCCGCCAAGCTCATCCGCGCGCTCTACACCATGTATTGGGAAACCGACGCCGCCATGATCGAGGTCAACCCCCTCATCACCACGCCCACCGGCGATGTCCTCGCGCTCGACGCCAAGGTCTCCTTCGACTCCAACGCCCTCTACCGCCACCCCGAGATCGTCGCCCTCCGCGACCTCAACGAGGAAGACCCGAAGGAAATCGCCGCCTCGAAGTTTTCCCTCAGCTACATCGCGCTCGACGGCAACATCGCCTGCCTCGTCAACGGCGCCGGCCTCGCGATG
>JANYBX010000059.1 GCA_025360615.1 Opitutia bacterium | reverse complement strand
GCGCGGAATTCCTCCTCGGTGGGTTTGAAGGTGGAGAGACTGTAGCGGAGCTGGCTGGCGGTGCTGCTATTGCGGAGCTGGTAGTCCTCGAGTTCCTGCGGCGTGAGGATCTTGGCGAGATCGGCGAGTTTTTCCTTTTCGAGGTAGGCGATTTTTTCGCGGTCCTCGGCGAGTTGGACGGTGCCGTTGGTCTTGGTGTAGATTTCCTGGGTGAGTTCGCTGTAGTCGGAGACGATGGCCTGGACTTGGTCGATTTTCCCGCGCGGGAGATCGCCATACTGGCGGCGTTGATAGCGGGACGTTTCATCGGTGCCGGGCTGCCCGTCGGTGCCGAGGAGGTTTTTGATGAGGGCGGTTTGCTCTTTGTTGAGCTCCCGCAGGGCGGCCTGGGTCTTGGGGTCGAGGGTGGAGCCCATCCGGTTTTTCCAGTAAGGCAGTTCTTCCTGGGTCGCGAGCAGGGCTTTGCGGCGTTCGGAGAACTGCTCGTAAACTTGCGAGGCGACGATGGTGCGGATCATCGACGGGGAAAAACCGGCGGCGCGCAGGCGGGCGACGAGCGTATTCAAATCGCCGGACTGAAGCTGGGTCCAAACTTTGGCGAGGGCGGCGGTTTGGGCGGTTTCGGCGGCGGTGGGAGCGGCTCCGCCGGGCGCGGAATTAGGCGCGGTGGAAGCGGTGGACGGGGCGGAAGCGTCGGAGGTGCCGGGGACCGCCGCGGGTGATTTGGCGAAGTAGAGCGTGACGACAGCGGCGTTGGCCGCGAGCGAGCCGATGAGGAGCAGGGTGGGGAGTTTCATGGAACAGGGACGGGCAGGAGGCTGGGAGCGCGAGTGGGGGAGTAAAGCGGGGAGGACGGGGTATTTTGTCTCATTGGGTTTCACGCCTGGCTCGTTTTTCGGAGCGCGAGCGAGTTCGCGGCCTCCTGCCGGCGTGAGATCAGTTTTTCGGGGCGGCGGCCGGGCGGGCGGCGAGGGTGGCGAGCCACTGGCCACCGGATTGTTTGTAGCCTTCGAGTCCGCGGGCGCCGATGACGGCGGTGATTTTGCCGGCGGCTTCCTGCGCGAGGGCGGCGAGACGGGCGGTGCGATCGGCGGGGGAAAGCGTGGGATCGAGGCGCGTGGCGCTGGCGCGCTGCTGAATTTCCTGCTGCACGGAGGCGACCTGGGTGGCGGCGGAGAGGGGAAGTTCGAGGCGGGTGACGAGAGTGTTGAGTTGCTGATACTCGAGACGGGAGGACTGGAGGTAATCGGTGTAACGGTCGGGACCGAGGAGGGTTTTGATTTGCGCCTGCAGTTGTTGCTCGGCGGCGGCGCTCGCGGCGGCCGCGGCGGGATTGGCCGGGTTTTGACTCATGGGAAACTGACGCTCTTGAGCCTGGTAGAGTGAGAAGAGCGTGCGATACTCCGCCTCCGTGGAATTGAGGCCGGTGAGGGCGGCGCGGGCGCGGTAGGAAGTGGTGCTGTTGCGCATTTCGAACTCGAGCAGCTCTTCGGAAGTGAGCAGCCCGGCGAGTTCGGCGTGCAATCGGGGCGTGAAGTCAGCGGGCTCAATCGCGTGGGCCTGGTCAAAAACCTGCTTCATCCGGGCGGAGATTGCGGCGATTTTTTCGGAGGAGAGGGTGCCGAAGATCCGGCGGCGGGTGACTTGGGCCTCGTCGGTTTCGTCGTCGATCTGCGCGGCGCTGCCGAAGAGCTGGTTCAGCGTGTCGGTGCGCTCGTTTTCGAGCTGGGCCATCGCGGCGGCGAGTTTGGGATCGGGCGGGGTTTCGGCGGAGTTTTTCCAGTAGGGGCGGTCGAGGCCGTCGAGCGTCAATTCCTCGCGGCGGAGTTCGAAGCGCTGATTCACGATTGCTCGCAGGAGGCTCGGCGGAAAACCGGCGGCGCGCAGGCGGGCGATGAGGGAGGGAAGATTCTCGGTGTTGAGGCGGGCCCAGGATTTGGCGGTGGACTCCGCTTTCGTCCCGGCAGCCGGCACGGAGGTGCGACTCGCTTTGCTCGGGGACGCGGGCGAGTCGGGGGAGGATCGGGGCACCGGCGGCGGCGAATCGGAAGGAACGAGGACGAAGGCGGCGAGCAGGACGGCGTTGGCCGTGAGCGACACGGTGAGGAAGGGATGGGAAAATTTCATGGGGCGGACGCGGCGGCGCTATTTTTTTCTGGGCTGGGCGCGTTGCTCAAGATTGGTGAGCCAGTTGCCGCCACTTTGTTTGTAAGCGGCGAGCCCAGTCTCGCCGAGCGTGGTGGTGAGCGTGGAGGTGGCCTGCTGGGCGAGCGTGGTGAGCTGGGCGGAGCGTTGGTCGGCGGTGAGCGATTTGTCGGCGACGATGGACTGCATGCGCGCGGTGGAGTCCTTTTGCACCGTCACGATTTGCGCGGTGGCGGTGGATGGGAGCTGGAGGCCGGCGACGAACTGACTGGTTTGGCGGTAGACGGGATCGGTCTTGAGCTGGTAGTCGGCGAAACGATCGGCGGGGAGCACGGCGCGAACCTGCTCGATCGTGGCGTTGCTCAAATCGCGGCGGAGGCGGCGCTCCTCCTGGGTGAGATTTTGCACGCGGCCGTCGCCGAACTGCGTGTCGACGGCCTGCTGGATTTTGAAGATGGCGCGGAATTCTTCCTCGGTGGGCTCGAAGGCGGCGAGCTGGTCGCGAATGCGTTTCGCCGTGGGGGTGGAGCGCAGTTGGAAATCGAGGAGTTCGTCCGGGGTCAGCAGCTTGGCGGTGTCGCGGCGTTTTTCCTGTTCGAGAAAGGCGAGCAGGGTGCGGTCTTCGGGGAGGAGAATATCCCGGGCGCGTTCGCGCACCTCGGCCATGAGGTCGTCGTAGTCGCCGTTGAGCTGGCGGAATTTTTCGACGTGGTCCGGGCTGAGGTTGCCGTATTTGAGCTGGACCCACGCGCGGTCGTAGTCGGAGGCGGGAGCATCGGCGCCGAGGAGTTCGTGGAGGGCGTTGCGTTCGTCGCGGACCAACTGGCGGCGCAGCGCGGTGATTTTGGGATCGCCATAGGCTTCATAGGCCTGGCCTTGCCACCACGGTTGGGCGGTCATGGCGTCGACGATGGCTTGGTGCCGGTCGGCGAAATGCTGGGCGATCAACGCGCTGACGATGAGGCGCACCATGCGCGGAGGCACGCCATCGGCGCGGAGGCGGGCGACGAGAGCGGGCAAATCCCCCTTGGTGAGTTCGGCCCAAGAGGTGGATTCGGTGGGATCGGACTCCGCGGTGGAAGGGCCGGAGGACGGCGCGACCGCGGGAGGCGGGGATGGAGCGGAAGGTGCGGGAGAAGATGACGGGAAGAAAAAGGCGCGGATGGCGGGGCGTTGCCCGAGGGCAAAGACGAACGCGGCGTTGGCGAGCAGGGAGCCGGCGAGGAGGATTTTTTTCATGAGCGCGAGGCGACGGGGCGAAACGGGGGGAAAGCGCAAGCGAGCTCGCGGCCTACGCGGGTAGACGGGGCAGGCGAAGGCGGCGTGACATTAATTTTTCGGCGGGGCAGGCGGGCGCGGGACGAGGTTGGCGAGCCACTGGCCGCCGTATTCCTTGTAGGCGTTGAGGCCACGGGTGCCGCCGAGGGAGGTGGAGATTTTCGTCGTAGCCTCGGCGGAGAGCGCGGTGAGCTGGGCGTTGCGAGCGTCGGGGGTCAGGTCTTTGTTTTCGCGGAGGTCGGTGGCGCGTTGCTGAATGTCGGCACGAATGGCGGACACGCCGAGGGCGGCGGTGAACGGGAGGTCGAGCCGGACAACGAGGCGGTTGAGCTGCGCATTGGCGGGATCGGTCGACTGCTTGAACTGCTCGTAGCGATCGGCACCGAGCGCGGCGGTGATTTGGCCCTGAAGTTTTTCCTCGGCAGCGCGGCGGGCGGCCGTGGTTTCGGCGGAGGAGCCGAGATTCGAGGGGAATTGCTGCTCGACGGTGTCGAGGATCGGAAAGAGCGCACGATACTCGGCCTCGCTGGGCTTGAAGAGGGCGAGCTCGCGCCGCATGCGGCCCGACGTGGGACTGTAGTGCATTTGGAAATCGAGGAGTTCGTCGGGCGTGAGGAGTTTGGCGATGTCGGCGCGGCGCTCTTTTTCGAGGAGCGCGAGTTTTTCCAGATCGGCGGGGGAGGGCGGGCCGCCACGGGCATTGGCACGGAGCTCCTGCGCCATCAGGGCGTAGTCCTGCTCGATGCTTGCGACGCCATTGAGTTTTTCGCCGGGGAGATCGCCGACTTGGCGGCGGAGCATGGCGCGCGCTTCCTCACTGTCGCTGTAGTAGTCCATCATTTTGTCGCCGAAGAGCTGCTTGATCAGATCGATTTGCTCGCGCTGGAGTTTGATGCGTTCCGTGACGACCTTGGGATCGGCGTAGTAGTTGGCGGAGTCTTTCCAGAAAGGCTGGTCTGCGCCGTTGGAAGAGAGCGCTTCCTGCCGTGCTTGGAAACGTTTCCCAACGAGCTGGGAGACGATGGTCGCGATGGCGCGCGGGGGAAATCCGGAGGCGCGCAGCCAAGCGACGATGCCGGCGAGGTCGTCGGGGTTGAGGCGGGT
>JANYBX010000009.1 GCA_025360615.1 Opitutia bacterium | reverse complement strand
TCCATCCCGCACCGACGTGAAGGAGCTGCTGCGCGTCGGCGACATCTATCTCGATTCCTTTCCTTTCGGCGGCGTGAACTCGCTCGTCGATCCGTTGGAAATCGGAATCCCGGTGATCACCTGGGAAGGCACCACCTTCCGCTCACGCATGGGCTCCGCGTTGCTGCGCAGCCTCGGTCTGGCGGAGTTCGTCGCCACCGATGCCGCCTCCTACCACGCGATCTGCACCGGCTTGGCCGGCAATGCGCCGCGCCGCGCCGAACTCAGAAACACCATCGCCGATCTGATGGACCGGAAACCCATTTTCATGGACACGCTGGCCGCCAGCGATGCCTTCGGCGAACTGCTGAATCTCGCCTACGACGAACTCGTGCAAACCGGTTCGCAGGCTTTCCGCCAGTCGAGAGCCGTTATCACGGCGACGAATGACGAGACTGCCGAGAGCGTCGCCACCACGGTGAACTATTTGCTCGAGCTCGGCATGACCGACGAGGCGGCGCGGCAGGTTCAGAAACTGCTCGGCTTCGATCCCGTCTCCGTCGTGGGCCGCCACCTGATGGGCAAGGTGCTGCTGGCCCAAGGTCGCGTCCCTCGCGCGATGGAATATTTATTGGCGGCGGTTCACGGCGGCACGGCCGCCGCCGTCGTCTGGCGCGATCTCGCCACGGCTCTGCGCCGCTCCGGCAATCGCGCCGGCGCCACGCAGGCTTTGGAAGCCGCCCTGCGGCTGGATGAGAACGACGCCGAGTCTTGGTTCATGCTCGCGGAGTCCGCCTTTGAATGCGGCCACCACGAGATCTTCGTCGAGGCCGCGCAGATCGTCACGCGGCTCTCCCCCGACGATCCGCGCACCAGCCGGATCGCCGGGGAATGCGCCAAGCTCGCTCAACCGGTCGCAGTTTAATCCGCCGTTCTTCCATGAAGGTCGTGATCTTGTGCGGCGGCAAAGGCACCCGGCTCCGCGAGGAAACTGAGTTTCGTCCCAAGCCGATGGTGCCCATCGGGGACCGTCCGATCCTCTGGCACATCATGAAAACCTACGCCAGCCACGGCCACAAGGAGTTCATCCTCTGCCTCGGCTACAAGGGCGACATGATCAAGGACTACTTCCGAAACTATCTCTGGCACACCTGCGACACCACCCTAACGCTCGGCCGCGCGCCCGCCGTGAAGTTCCACAACTCGCACGGCGAGGAGGACTGGTCCGTGACGCTCGCCGACACCGGCGAAAATTCCATGACGGCCTACCGCATTCGCCTCATCCGAAAATATCTCGGGGCCGACGAAAATTTTCTCCTCACGTATGGCGACGGCGTCGGGGCCATCGATATTCCCGGCGTCGTCCGCCACCACCAAGCGAGCGGCAAGGTTTGCACGCTCACCGCGGTCCACCCGCCGGGCCGTTTCGGCGAACTGAATCTCACCCCGACCGGCGTGCAGAGCTTTAACGAAAAACCCCAGGCCGAGGGCGGCTTCATCAACGGCGGCTACATGGTGTGCAACCAGCGCGTGTTCGATTTTCTGCCCGACGATCCCGACATCATGCTCGAGCAAAGCCCGATGCAGCGCATGGCCGCCGAGGGCGTGCTGGGCGCCTACTCGCACACCGGCTTCTGGCAGCCGATGGACACTTTTCAGGAGTTTCAACTGCTCAACCGGCTGTGGGCCGCGGGCCAGGCGCCTTGGAAAATCTGGTGACACCGCCATGTCGTTCTCCGACCAATACGCAGGACGCCGGGTGCTGGTGACCGGCCACACCGGATTCAAGGGCGCGTGGCTTTGCGAATGGCTGACGCTGCTCGGCGCGGACGTGTTCGGCTATGCGCTGCCCGCGGGGGAAGGCGCGCTTTTCACGCAGGTCGAACTAGCCGCGCGCATGCACCACCGTGAGGCAGATATCCGCGATCTCGTGACGTTGTGTGCCGCCGTGAAATCCATCCGGCCTGATTTGATTTTTCACCTCGCCGCCCAGGCGCTCGTCCGCCCGTCCTACGCCGATCCGGTGGGGACCTACGCCACGAATATCATGGGCACCGTCAACCTGCTCGAAGCCGTGCGACTGGCCGGACATCCCTGCGCGGTCGTGGTCGTCACCTCCGACAAGTGCTACGAAAACCGGGAGCGCTTCCAGGAATACCGTGAGGAGGATGCGATGGGAGGACACGATCCCTACAGTTCATCCAAGGGCGCGGCCGAGCTGGTCGTCGCCTCGTATCGGAAATCTTTTTTCAGCCAGACCAGCGCGGTGCGCGTCGCTTCCGTCCGGGCGGGCAACGTGATCGGCGGCGGCGATTACGCCAGCGATCGCATCGTGCCAGATTGCATCCGCGCCCTGTCCGCCGGACGACCCGTGCGCGTGCGCAACCCCGCTGCCACCCGGCCGTGGCAGCACGTGCTGGAGCCTCTCGGCGGCTATCTCTGGCTGGGCGCGCGGCTCCAAGGCGCGGGCACTCACTCCACGGCCACCTCCGCGTTGAACACCGCTTTTAATTTCGGCCCTGCCGCCAGCTCGCATCGCAGCGTGCGCGAACTCGTCGAGGAGATGCTCCTCCACTGGCCGGGCGAATGGCAGGATGCCAGCCAGCCCGGCGCGTTGCACGAGGCGTCGCTGCTCCATCTCTCCGCCGACAAGGCCCGGCGCATGTTGGGCTGGGAGCCCACGTGGAATTTCGAGGAAACCATCGCCGCCACGGTGGACTGGTATCGCGCCGTCGCTGCGGATGCCGCCGCCGCGCGCTTTCTTTGTCAGGAGCAAATTCACCACTACACGCTCAGCGCCAAGGAAGCCTCGATTGCATGGACGCCATGAACCAAACGCCCGAACTGCTGAAGGCCGAGATCCTCCGCCTCACCCGCCAATACGCGAAGCTCACCCACGGCGCGATGCTGCCCGCGAACGACCCGGCTCGCGTGTGCCCTGAGCTGGCGACCAGCGTGATTCCCTACGCAGGGCGCGTCTTCGACGCCGATGAAGTCGAGGCTGCCGTTTCCTCGTCGCTGGATTTTTGGCTGACGCTCGGCGCGCAAGGCGAAGCCTTCGAGGCCGAGCTGGCGGCGGCGCTGGGCGTGCGCTCGAGCCTGCTCGTCAACTCCGGTTCATCCGCGAACCTCATCGCGCTCAGCGCGCTGACCACGTCCAAGCTTCCCCCGCACCGCCGCGTGCGCCATGGCGACGAAGTCATTACCGTCGCCGCGGGTTTTCCCACGACGGTTTCCCCCATCATCCAGAGCGGCGCGGTGCCGGTCTTCATCGACAACGATCCGGTGACGGGCAACGCGCGCGTTGATCAACTCGAGCAGGCCTTCGTGCCCGGGAAGACGAAAGCCGTCATGATGGCCCACACGCTGGGCAACCCTTTCGACCTCGGTGCCGTGTTGGAATTTTGCCAGCGCCACGAGCTGTGGCTCATTGAGGACAACTGCGACGCGCTCGGCTCCACCTACGAGATGCCATTGGCGAAAGCCCGGGCCCTCGGCTTCGGCCCCCGCTTCGGTCAAAATCCCAGCTCGCATTTTCACGCCAGCACCGGCGCGTGGGGAGACTTGTCCACCCAGTCGTTTTATCCGCCGCATCACATCACGATGGGCGAAGGCGGGGCGGTGAACATCGTTTCGAAAGCCGCGCTACGCTCGTATGCTGAGAGCTTCCGCGACTGGGGTCGCGACTGCTGGTGCGCAAGCGGCAAGGACGATACCTGCGGCCGGCGTTTCGCGTGGCAGCTCGGCGAACTGCCCGAAGGCTACGACCACAAATACATCTACAGTTGCCTCGGCTATAATTTGAAACCCCTGGATCTCCAGGCCGCCATCGGCCGCCAGCAGTTGAAAAAATTCCCGGCGTTCGTCGAGGCGCGGAAACGCAACTGGGCTCTCTTGCGCGCCGGGCTCAACGGTCTCGGCGAGTTCTTCGAATTCACGCTGCCGACCCATGCGACCGCGTGGAGCCCGGAGGGATTTTCGTGGGATGACAGCGGCTGCCGCACCGATTGCTCGTGGTTCGGCTTTATGCTGCGCGTCAAACCATCGGCGCCTTTCTCGCACACCGAACTCGCCCGGCATCTCGACGCGCAGCGGATCGGAAACCGAATGCTGTTTGGCGGCAATCTCGTGCGGCAACCGGCCTTTGTTCACCTGCGCAAGGAACGCCCCGAAGCCTTCCGCGTCGCCGCCGAACTCGATGGGGCCGACGCCCTCATGCGCCAAGCGCTCTTTCTCGGGACTTATCCCGGCCTCACCGGGGAAATGATCAGCCGGATGATCGAGGTCATCCACGAATTCGTCGGCCTGCACGCGACGGCATGAACTCCCCGGCGCCCATTCTCATTCAGCCGAAGGCGCATGTGGACCACCGCGGTTCCTTCGTGAAGACATGGCACCCGGATCTGCTCGCCGCGCACGGCGTGGCGATGACCTTTGCCGAGGAATTTTATTCGGTTTCCCCGCGCGGCGTGCTGCGCGGAATGCATTTTCAAGCCCCGCCACAGGCACACGACAAACTGGTTTACTGCGTCACCGGGCGGATTCTCGATGTCGTCCTCGATCTCAGAAAGGAGCAGCCGACTTACGGCCAGAGTTGGTCGTGGGAGTTGTCGGAAAAAAACGCCTGCCTGCTTTTCATTCCCGCGGGTTTTGCCCACGGCTTCCTCGCCCTCGGTGAGCGCAATGCGGTGATCTACAAAACCTCCACCGTGCATTCGCCGGCGCACGATCGCGGCGTGCGGTGGGACAGTTTTGGATTTTCCTGGCCGGTGACCGCCCCGGTGATTTCGGACCGCGACAAAAATCTGCCGGCCTTTCGCGAGTTTCAAAGTCCTTTCGTGTCGCCATGAAAATTCTCTTCACGGGCGCCAGTTCGTTCACGGGTTCTTGGATTGTGCCCGCTTTGGCGCGCGCCGGCCACGAGGTCACCGTCGTCTTCACGCGTCGCGGTCCGGAGGCTTACGGCGGATTGCGCCGGCAACGTGTCGAACGCGTGCTGCCGTTTGCGCGCGCGGTGTGGGCAGTCGAGTCCGGCGACGATCAATTCCTCCAACTCTGCCGGGACCAGGGCCCGTGGGATTTGCTCTGCCTCCATGGCGCGGAG
>JANYBX010000526.1 GCA_025360615.1 Opitutia bacterium | reverse complement strand
GTCCGCGCTCCCACCGGTGTGGCCATCGATCCCTCCGCCCTGCCCGCGCACCGCCGGCAGTTTGTCGCGTGGCTGCGCGATTTGCTGGGCGCGGTGCACACCCGCCCCGCGTTCTTCGGCTGCTACGGCTTGCACGAGTGGGCGATGGTTTACCGGCAGACGCCCGACGAGATTCGGCACAACGCCTACCCACTCCGCTTCGCCCCGGCCGAGGTCGCGCGGATCGTCGAAGCGGCGCTGATCACGTGCACGCACTTCGATGCGTTTCGGTTTTTCACCCCACCCGCGCGTCCGCTCAACCGACTCCAACCCACCCGCGAGACTGCGCCGCAACACGAACAGCGCGGCTGCCTCCACGCCGGGATGGATCTCTACAAATGGGCCTTCAAGCTCGCGCCGTTCACCCCGAGCGAGCTGATCGCCGACGGCTTCGCGCTCGCGCGCGACATCCGCGAAATCGACATGCGCGCGAGCCCCTACGATCTCGCCGCGCTCGGTTTTTCGCCGATCGCCATCGAGACTCCCGCCGGCCGCGCCGAGTATGAGCAACACCAGCGCGCCTTCGCGGCCCGCGGCGAACCGCTCCGCGCGCGGTTGATTGCCCTCTGTGACCGGCTGCTGGCATCGGGTGAGCCCGAGGTGGGGCGCGTTGATCCCGACGCGCCGGCTGTCTCCCGACCGTCGTCCTCCCCATTCAATCCACGCGGGGCGCGATTCAATCGACTCCAACCCGCACGCCCCGGTGCTGCGCGCCACCCCTCTGGTTAGAGGGCCGGCCAAACCACGGTCTGCGCGGCGAATCCGCCGCGCGAAAACGCGTCACGCTTTTCGCCCGGTGGCCGGCGCGAGGCCGAAGGGCGGGGTGGTGACCGTCGAGGTGTTCCACAGTTCGCCGAGGAGGGTCGTGATGCGTTCGAACTCGAAGGGTTTTTGCACGAGCGCCGTCACGCCGGCGGCACGGAGGCGTTTTTCGGCGGCGGGCGTGATGTGCCCGCTCAACACCACGATTTTTCCGCGGTAGCCGCCTTGCCGCACGCGCTCGACGAGTTCCTCGCCGCCGAGGCCGGGCATGTTGAGATCGGTGAAGAGAGCGTCGAAAACCACCCGGCGGTCCAGAAGCCGCGCCACGGCCTCGTCGCCGGTGCGCAGCCACACGATGGTGTGGCCCAGCTTGCGGAGCAGTCCGGCGAGGGATTCGCCGACGAGTTCGTCGTCTTCCACGAGGAGGAGGCGGCGGATTTTGGAGCCCCGGTCCGGGGCCGCGGCGGGTTCCTCGACCGGGGCCGCGGGCGCGGCGGGCGCGGTGGATTCCGGCAGGTAAAGGTCGAACTGCGTGCTTTCGCCGAACGCGGATTGCACCTCGATCCAGCCGCCGAGTTCCTCGACGGTGTGCCACACCATCGCGAGCCCGAGCCCGGTGCCCTGGCCGACTTCCTTGGTGGTGAAAAACGGCTCGAAGATCCGCTCGCGGATTTCGGGGCGGATGCCGGGGCCGTTGTCGCACACGCTCAGCCGTTGCCAGCGGCTGGGAGCCAGATCGATCAGGCGGCCTTTGGCGCCGCGCGCCGGCCCGGTGTGGGGCGCGAGGCGCAGGGTGAGCTGGGGCTGCCAGCCGGCGGGCGGGGCGGCGGCGAGTTTTTCGAGCAGGGCGTCGCGCGCGTTGAGCACGAGGTTCATCGCCACCTGGCCCATGGTGGTGGCGTTGAGCTGCACGGGCGGGAGCGCGGGGTCGTATTCAGTGCGGATTTCGATGCGCCGGTCGATGGTGCTGCGCACGAGGCTGAGCATGCTTTCGACGACGTCGGCGAGGGATTGCGGCGTGGGCGCGGGGTTGGTTTGCCGGCCGAATTGGAGGAGTTGCCGGGTGAGCACTTGCGCGCGGCGCGCGGCGTCGAGCACGGGCGCGAGCTGGCGGGTGACCTCACCTTTGTTCACATCCTGCTCGGTGAGCAGGCTGGCGCGGAGCATGATCGGGGTGAGGAGATTGTTGAACTCGTGCGCGATGCCGCCGACGAGTTCGCCGATCGCGCGGAGGCGGCGCGTGAGCTGCAGTTCCTCGTCGATGCGTTTCAGCTCGGTGATGTCGGTGTAGCTGCCGATCATGCGCGTGGGCTGGCCGGCGGCGTCGCGCAGCGTATCGGCGCGGGCATACAGCCAGCGCACGGTGCCGTCTTTGTGGAGATAGCGGGCGGTGTGGACGAAGGGGGCGCCTTCGGCGAGATGCTGCTGCAGGATGCCCTCGGCCGTGGCGGCGTCATCGGGGTGGAGGCGCTGCCACCAGTCGCGGCGGCCGCCGGGCAGTTCGTTTTCCCCCAAGCCCAGCAGCTGCCAGCCGCGGCTGCTGAGCGAGAAATGATCCGTGGCAATGTCCCAGTCGAAGATGCCGTCGTTGGTGGCCTGCAGCACGAGGCGTTGGAACTCCTCCGTGCGCCGCAGCGCCGCCTCGGCGCGGAGCCGGTCGGTGACATCAACATCGACGGCGAGCGCGAGGTCGCGCCCATCGAGGCGGACGAGGGTGGAGAAGAATTCGATTTCGAGGGGGCTGCCATCCTTGCGGCGGTGCAGGTTCTGGCCGTGGCGGCGCCGGCCGCTTTTCAGCTCGGCCATGATCGCGGCGAACTGGGCGCGGGAGAGGGGCTCGCGCCGCAGCGTGTTGACCGATTGCCCGATCAATTCCGACTTCGTGTAGCCGTGCATCCGGCACGTGAGTTCGTTGCAGTCGACGATGCGGCCGGGCAACTCGGCGTCCAGCGGATCGTGGATCACGATGCCGGCGGGGGTGTTCGCCACGACGGCCTCGAAGCGCGCCTTCGCCGCGGCCAGTTCCTCGGTGCGCTCCTTCACGCGGTGTTCGATCTCCGCCATGCGCGCCCGGGCCCTGCGCGCCTGCACGCGAAAGGCCGCCCACGCCGCGGCGGCCAGCCCGAGTAGCACTCCCGTGGCGATGCTCACGAGCCGCCAAAGCCGGGTGCGCGCCGCCGCCGACGGCTCCAGCATGTCGAGCCATTTTTCATAGATGCGGTCGAGTTCGCCGGTTTGTTTCAGGAGGAACAGGCCCTCGTTCAATTGCGCGAGGAGGTCGCGATTGCCGGCGCGCACGGCGACACACATGTCCTGCAGCAGCTCCGGCACGGCGGGCCCGCGCGGCTCGATGGCGGTGATGCCGGTGGCGTGCATCGCGGCGAACATGTTGATCTGTTTCGCGAGCAGGCAGTCGCCTTCGCCGCTCGCGAGCTTGACGAGGCCTTCGGTGAGATCTGCCACCGCCACGATTTGCGCGGCGTAGCCCCGCCGCTCGGCCCACGACTGCGCGTAGCTGTCTTTCACCACGATAATCCGCCGCCCCCGCAAGTCGTCGGCTGAAACAATCTGCCGGTTCCCGCGGCGCACGAAGAGGTGCGTGCTCAACCGGCTGTGCGGCACGGAAAAATCGAGCGACTGCTGCCGCTCCGGCGTGCGCGCGATCCCCGGCATGAAATCCACGCGACCCGCCGCCAGTTCGCGCAGCAACCAGTCCAGCGGGCCCAGTTGAAACGTCACTGGCCGGCCCTGCGTCCGCGCCAGGGCGAGCGCCAGCTCGGTTTCAAAACGGTCGATCATGTGCGCCTGTTCCGGGGCCACCACGCCCTGCTCCGCCCACGTGATGCCTACCACCAGCGGGGGCAAAGCGGTCGGCGGTGGCGGAGCTTCCGCCGCGCGACCGGATCGCCCGCCCAAGAACGGGGCGAGAGCGACGATGCAAAATAACAGACGGGGAAAAAACGTCTTCATGACGATGGACAACCCGGTCGGAGGGGGCGCGGGGTTGACGCAGTCTGGATGCTGATACGAAGGCCTTCGGGCCAAGCCGGGGCAAACCCAATCCCATGGCGTGAGTGTATCTGAGTAGGTGAACAGGCCGAAGCCCGCGCGCTTTCCGCTGGCCACCCGCCGCACCGCGGTGCCATCACCGTTTCCCCGCCCCCCCGCATCGCCCATGGCCGCCGTTCCCGCTGATTCCACGCCCGCCGTTTCCGGCCGCATTTTTTTTAGTTTTTCTCCCGCCGACGGGGTCGAGGTGGCTCGTCTCGCCGCCGCGCTCGCCCGGCACGGGCTTTCGATCATCCCGCTGCCGGCGCCCGGCGCGCCGGGCGGCACGTTCACCGGGAGCGAGCGCATCCAGCGCGAGATTCGGGCCTGCGATCTTTTTTTGCCCGTCCTCTCCCCGCGCGCGCAGGCAAGCCCCGAAGGTCCTTTTCGCGAAGAGTGGCGACTCGCGTCCGAGCGCGCGGCGGGCGCGTCCGACGGCTTGCCGTTTCTCGTGCCGCTCGTGTTGGAGAACATCCCTCCCGACGCCGCGCTCGTGCCGGGCCCGTTTCGCGCGGTGCAATGGATTCCCCTGCCCGCCGCCGACGAGGAAGCCGCGCTCACCGCACGCTTGCAGGAGATGCTGCACCAGCACGACAGCTTCCGGCTGCGTCGGGATCGGCAGCTCACGCCACCGATCTGGGTGACGGAGCCCGAGGCGCCGGCGGCGGTCGAGCCCCGCCGCCTCAGTCCGCTTTTTTGGACGGGGCTCGCGGTGGGCATCGCCGGGCTGGCGGCGGTCGGCGCATGGTTCTTGCGCGTCCCGGTGAAAGCTCCCGCACCGTCTCGCGTCGCGATCGCGGCGACTCCCACTCCGGTCGCGGCGACTCCCGTGCCGCGGGGTCCGGCGCTCGATGCCACGCGCATTCTGCTGACCTCGTTTGAAAATCTCACGGGCGAGCCCGCGCTTGATACCGTCGGTCGCGCGGTCGGCGTTGAACTCACGCGCGCTTTTTCTCGCGCCGCCGGCTTTCAAGTGCAGGCCGGCAGCGAGGCCGATTTTATCGCCGCGCTCACGGCGGCCCGCCGCGCGGGCGCGGCCATCCTCGTCACCGGCAACTGCGCGCGCGTCGGGAAGGAGCTCCAGCTCCGCGCCCAGCTCACGTTCGTGGCGAGCGCCGTCAGCTACGGCGTGCTCGGCCCCGTCGTGCTCGATGATGCCGGCGGCGGCCCCGCGCTCACCGAGTTCGTCGAGCGCCTGACCACCGGGGTGTGTGAAGCGAGCGCCATCCTGCAGGATCCGCCCGCGCAAATCGCGAAGCTCGTCTATGCCCGGCCCTGGGCGCGCTGGCCCCTCGCCCAACGCGCCCGCGAACTCGCCGCGCTGCCGCCGGCGGACACCGCGCACCGCATCGCCGAAGCGCAGGCCATCCTGCGGGCCGATTCCGGCTTGGCCGACGTGAGGCTCGCCCTCGCCCGCGCCTTGTGCGACGCCGGCCGCTACGACGAGGCTGAGGCGACTTTCACCGAACTCTACAGCCGCCGCTCTCTCCTCTCCCAGGAGGAACTCTTCGAGCTGCTCTTTGCCCGCGCCCTGCTGCTCGGCAACCTCGATGCCGCGCGCTCCGCCGCCCGCGAACGCGCCGCCCTCCGCCCCCGCAGCGGGGCCATCGACGAAGTCGTCTCCTGTTTTTTTGCGTTGAACCGGCCCCGCAATGCCGCGGGCGAACTCGCCGGCTGGCTCGAAACGATGCGCACCGCCCTCCCGCGCGAAGAACTCGCCCGCCGCGAGGCCGCCGTCGCCGTCCTCGAGGTGCTCGCCCTCATCCGCCACGGTGAGACCGGTCCGGCCCGGGTCCGCCTCGCCGCGTTCAAGGCCAGCCTTGGCCCGGCCGGCAGTCTCGCCGCCGTCCAGCTCGAATCCCTGTTGCTCGTGCATGCGGGCTCGCAGGCTGACTTTGATCGCCTGCTCGATCACGCGGGCGACCTGCCTTCGCTCCCGATCCTCGCGTCGGTGCGCCTCGCGTATGATGTCCACTGCCAGCTCCTCCACGCCGGCCGCACCGAGGATGCCGCGCATTTTCTCGAACGCGCGAAACGCCACTGGTCCGCGCTCCCCTCCTCCGCCTACGGCTCGCTCGAGGGGATCCTGCTCGAAGCCGACTTGGCCTTCGCGCAAAACCGGCCGCGTGACGCGCTCGCAGTCCTCGACCGCGCGGCCCCGCCGCTCGTCGCCGCCCACGCTCTCGAGTTTGACGGCCGCCGCGCCCTCGCGCTGCAGGACCTTGGCCGCACCGCCGATTTTGCCGGCCTCCTCAATAAACTCGAAGGCGCCGAGCTGCGCGCGAGCCGCGGCCTCCCGCTCTACTGGCGCGCCCGGCTCGCGGCCCGCGCGGGCCTGCACAACAGCGCGATCGAACTGCTCCGCCTCGCGGTCGATCGCGGCCTCTGGCTCGACGACGCGCCACATTTCTCCAGCGCCTGCGGCCGCACCGAGCCCGAGTTCGCCGCGCTGCGTGGCCTGCCGGCCTACGACAGCCTGCTCCGCGCGCGGGACTGAACGGGCGCCTCTAAAAACCGGCTTCCGTGGAGCGGAAGCCTTGAGCGTTGGCCGAGCCCAATTCCTCCAGGTCGCGCCCGCGCCCGCGCATTATTTATTCCGCGACCACGCGCCTCCACCAAATGCGCAGAAACTAATACACGTGTCGGTTTTTATTTGCCTTCGCCGGCTCGGCACTGATTTCGACCCGCGCTCGTTGCCCCTGCGCCCCTTGGTCAACCGCGATTCTTTCCCGACGACACGGAGATGTCCTCGATGTTTGCCTTCGATATTCGCGATGCAAAACTGCGCGATCCCCTGGTCAACAAGCTCGTCGCCTATTGGAGAAGCGGTGCGCATTTGAAATACGACGATGCCGCCTCGGCCGGGCTGGAAAACCAATTGGCCGGCGATGCTGCGCCGCCGGAAACCCCAGTCGTGGGAAAATTGTAGCGGAGCGTTGATCTCCGCCCCTCTGCCGCGCCCCGCTCGTCAGGCTGAAGTTTCGCGGCACCGACCTTGTGACGCCGGGCAAGGAACCGGCGCAATCCGGCCCGAAGCAAATCCATGCCCGCGCGGCCCGCGCCTGTGTCCGCGCCGGGGAAACTAGAGTCGCCGGCTTCTGTTACCGGCCTTGTCCGAGCTGCTCCAGCGCCATCGCCGCCGCGCTCGTGCGGTTTTCCACGCCGAGTTTGGAGAACGTCGACTCGAGATGCTTTTTCACCGTCGTCAGTCCGATGCCGAGGATGGTGGCGATCTCCGGATTCGATTTTCCCTGCGCGACCCACGACAGCACCTCGGCCTCGCGCGGCGTCAGCCCGAGCGATTGGAGCCGCCCGGCCGTGGGCGCTTCCTTTCCCGCCACCGGCCACGGGCGGGCCGACTCGGTCCGTCGCAGGCGCGCCCGCACGGCCGCGATCAGATCCGCGGGCTCGACCGGTTTCACGAGGTAATCGTCGGCACCGAGATTCATGCCTGCGCGCAAGTCCTCCCGCTCGCCCCAGCCGGTCAGAAAAATAAACGGCAGGTGCGCCGTCGCCGGTTCGTTGCGCAGGGTCTCCAGCACGCGGTGTCCGTTCATTTCCGGCATCGTCACGTCGCAGATCATCAGGTCCGGCCGTTCGCTGCGCGCGAGTTCGACGCCTTCCCGGCCGTTGTGCGCCTCGATCACGGTGTAGCCTTCGAGCTCCAGCAGCGCGCGGAATTGCCGCCGCAGCTTCGCGTCGTCGTCGGTGACGAGGATTCGTTTCACTGGCGCAGACCGTGGCGGCCGGCGCGCGCGAAGTAAAGCGCCCCGCTCGCTCTGGGCCGATCGGCCCACTCCCTTCACCCCATATCGCGCGCGGCGGATTTGTGGCATCCTGTGCCCACATCAATCCATCCAGCATGAAAACTTTCGCCAAAATCATCACCGCCGTTGCGCTCATCGCGCTCACGCTGACGGCTCTCGGCAATTTCTCCGTTGCGCTGATCCTCACCCTCGGGGCGATTTTTGCGGCTGATTTTATCGCCGTGCTGATCGCCGATTTTCGTCGGACGCAGCGTCAGCGTATCATTGCGGGGTTCAATGCGGTCGCCTCGCGCACCACGGAGGCTCTCCGCCTCGCGATTTAATCGTCCGGCCCCGACCACTCGCCCCCACTTGCCATGAACCCCCAGGAAATTTTTCTCGTTCGGAATTCCTTTCGCCAAGTGCGGCCGATCGCCGACCAGACCGCCGCGCTGTTTTACGCTCGACTGTTTGAACTCGATCCCTCGCTGCGCCCCCTCTTCCACGGCGACATGCGGGAGCAGGGGCGCAAGCTCATGGATTTCCTCGGCTCGGCGGTCGATCGCCTAGATCGGCTCGATGAATTCCTGCCCTCTGTCCGCGCGCTCGGCATCCGCCACGCCGGTCATGGCATCCAATACAAACACTACGCCGCCATCGGCACCGCGCTGTTGTGGACGCTGGGAAAAGGGCTCGGTCCCGCGTTCACCGTGGAAGTACGCGAGGCTTGGAACACGGTCTATGCCACGCTCGCCGGCACGATGATCGACGCCGCCAAGGTCGCGGCCTGATCCCGCTGAAAATTTCCCGCCGGGCGTCCCTGCCCGGCGCACCCCCAACCCACCAATCCGCCGCCGAACGCATCATTGCGCCCGGCGGCGGCTTTCTTTTTTCTTCGCGCCTCCCCTGTTTCCCGGATGTCCGCGCCGCTCCCTTCGTCCCCTGATCCCGCGTTGCTCGCCCTCCAGCGCGATCTCGAGGCCGCCGCCGCCCGCCAGCGCGAATCGCAGGCGTATTTCGAGAAAAGTTTCCATTCCAACCCCGCGTTCATGTCCATCGCGCGGGCGTCTGACGGAAAAATCATCGAGGCCAACCCCGCTTTTCTCCGCACCTCCGGCTACACCCGCGAGGAAGTGATCGGTCGCACCACGGCGGATCTCGGCGTTTGGCTTCGCCCGCGTGAGCGTGATGAGTTTATCGGCGAGATCCGCCGCACCGGCGTGGTCCGGGATTTCGAGGCGGATTTCCGCGGCAAGACCGGCGGCGTGTTCACGCTGCTGCTTAACGCCGACTTGATCGAACTCGGCGGTGAACCGTGCATGTTGACCGTCGGCATCGACATCACCGAGCGCCGCCGGCGCGGCCAGGTGCAGACCGCGACCTACGAAATCTCCCAAGCCGTGCTCGGCGGCGACGATCTCCCCACGCTGCTCGCGAAGGTCCACCGGATCATCGCCGGGCTCATGCCCGCGCGAAACCTCTACGTCGCCCTCCTCAACGCCGATCGCACGCTGCTTTCGTTTCCCTACTTCGTCGACGAGACGATGGCCCACCCCGCGCCCCGCGCCCCGCGCCACGGCATCACGGAATTCGTGATCGATACCGGCGAGCCGCTCCTCGCTCTCGACAAGGAAGTGGTCGCCCTGCTCAGGGCCCGCGGCGACTACCTGCCCAGCGGCGATCCTTGCGCGCAATGGATGGGCGCTCCGCTCAAGGTCGACGGCCGCAGCATCGGCGTCATCGCCCTGCAGGATTACCACAACCCCAACGCCTACACCGAGGAGGACAAGCGCCTGCTGCTCTTCGTCGCCGATCAGACGGCCACCGCCATCTACCGCCAGCAGGTCGAGGCGGCGCAGCGCGACGCCCGCGCCTACTTTGAAAAATCCTTCCACGGCAGCTCCGCGCTGATGTCGATCCACCGCCTGTCCGACGGTAGGATCGTGGAAATCAACCCCGCGTTCCTCCGCAGCTCCGGCTACACCCGCGAGGAAACCATCGGCCGCACCACGCTCGACCTCAACGTCTGGCAGCACGCCGCGCAGCGCGAAGAGTTTCTCCAGCGCTTCCGCCAGGCCGGCACGATCCGCGATTTCTCCGTCCAGTTCCGCACCAAGGCCGGCCGCGTGCATACGCTCCTGCTCAACGCCGACCTCATCGAGCTCGCCGGCGAACCGTGCATGTTGAGCGTCGGCATCGATATCAGCGAACGCCGCCGCCGCGACCAGGTGCAGGCCGCCACGTTTGAGATTTCGCAACTCGTCGTCGCCGGCGGCGATCTCACGGCGCTCTTCGCGGAAGTTCACCGGATCATCGCCGGCCTCATGCCCGCGCAAAATCTCTACGTCGCCCTCCTCAACGACGACGGCACCCAGCTCTCGTTCCCCTACTTTGTGGACGAATATGTGCCGCCGCCGCCGTCCCGGATGCCGGCGAATGGCTTTACCGAATACGTGCTCTCCGTCGGCCACCCCGTCCTCGTCACCGCCGCGGAGCTGCCCGATCTCCTCCGCGCTCGCGGCCTCTATCAACCGCTCGAGCGCCCCGCCGCCCAGCGCCTCGGCGCGCCGCTGCTGCTCGCCGGCCAGGCGATCGGCGTGATCGCGCTGCAGGATTACAACAACTCGCGCGCCTACGGGCCCGAGGAGAGGGAGCTGCTGAGTTTCGTCGCTGAGCAGACCGCCGCGACCGTGCAGCGCCGCCGCGCGGAGGCGGCGCGCGCCCGCGCGGAGGAAAGCTACCGCAGCATTTTCGAAAACGCCCTCGAAGGACTCTATCTCTCCTCGGTCGACGGGCGTTTCCTGCGCATCAACCCTGCCCTCGCCCGCCTCTGCGGCTACGCCGATCCCGCCGCGATGATCGCCGCGACGAACGACATCGGTCGCCAGCTCTACGTTCATCCCGGCCGCCGCGCCGAATTTTTCCAACTTATCCAAACGCGCGATTCCGTCACCGACTTCGCCTCCGAGATCTACCGCGCCGACGGCTCCACGTTTTGGATTTCCGAATCCGTCCGCGTGGTGCGCGGCGCGAGCGGAACCATCGACCACTTCGAGGGCGTCGCCGTGGACATCACGCAGCGCTACGAGGCCGGCCGCATCCTGCAGGCGGCCAAGGATGCTGCCGACACCGCCAGCCGCGCCAAGAGCCGCTTCCTCGCCAGCGTCAGCCACGAACTCCGCACGCCGCTCAACGGCATCCTCGGCTTCACCCAGATTCTCCGGCGCGATCCCGCGCTCGGCGAAAAACAGCGCGATGGCGTCCGCGTCATCCACGAGTCCGCCGATCACCTCCTCGCCCTCATCAACGATCTCCTCGATCTCTCCAAGATCGAGGCCGGCCGGTTGGAAATGCACCCCGCGGATTTCGATCTCCCGGCTTTCGCGCTCGGCGCCGCGCGCGTCTTTGCGCCGCGCGCCCGCGAAAAAAATCTCCATCTCGAGACCGAGCTCGCGCCCGACCTGCCGCATTTTGTGCACGGCGACGAGCAGCGGCTCCGCCAGATTGTTTTCAACCTCCTCGCCAACGCCGTGAAATTTACCGCCAGCGGTGGCGTCGTCTTTTCCGTGCAAGCCGCGCCCGTCGAGGAGTCCTCCACTGCGGTCACGCAACTCCGTTTTTCCGTCAGCGACACCGGCCCCGGCATCGCGGCCGACCAGCTCGCGCGCATCTTCGAACCCTTCACCCAAGTTGGCGATCTCGCGCACAACGTCACCGGCACCGGCCTCGGCCTTGCGATCAGCCGCAGCCTCGTCGAGCACTTCGGCGGCAAACTCCACGTCGAGAGCCGCCTCGGTTGGGGCAGCCGCTTCTGGTTCGATCTCTCGCTACCCGTCGTCCAGCCCGCCATCGCGGCCGCTTCCGGTGATGCGTCGCGCCGCGTCATCGGCTACGAGGAACCGCGCCGGCGCATTCTCGTCGTGGACGACAACGCCACAAACCGCGCCGTCATGGTGAACCTCCTCGCGCCGCTCGGCTTCGACCTCGCCGAGGCCGCCGACGGCGCCGCCGCGCTTGAGCAGGCCGCGGTGTTTCACCCCGATCTCGTGCTCATGGATCTTCGCCTCCCCGGCGGCATCGATGGCCTCGAAGCCACGCGCCGCCTGCGCGCCAACCCGGGCGGCCTCTCGCTCCGCATTGTCGCCGTGTCGGCAAGCGCGTTTTATTTGGACCGCGACGACTGCTTCACCGCGGGCTGCGATGCATTTCTCGCGAAGCCTTTTCGCGAGGAAGAACTCTGGAATATCGTCGAGCGCGCTCTCGATCTCACCTGGCGCTACGCGGAGTCGGAAGGCTCGAACACCCCCTTCCCGCGGATTATTCACGCGCCGCCGCCCGCCGAGGCCGTTGCCCTCTACGATCTCGCCAACAAAGGCGACGTGGTCGGCATCCGCGTGCGCGCACAGACGCTCCTTGCCAGCGCTCCGCAGCATGCGCCCTTCGCGCAAAACGTGCTCGATCTCGCCGCGCGCTTTAAACTGAAAGCCATCCGCCAGTTCGTCGCCCGCTACCTCCCTCCGTCCTGACCGCCATGTCCGAAACCATTCTCATCGTCGACGACACGCCCGCCAATCTCGGCGTGCTCGTCGAGACGCTCGGCGCCGCCGGCTACCAGCTCATGGTCGCTGAAGACGGCGAGGAAGCCCTCGCGCAAACCGCGCAGACCCAGCCCGACCTCATCCTCCTCGATGTGATGATGCCCGGTCTCGACGGCTTCGAAACCTGCCGCCGCCTGAAAGCCCGCCCCGAAACGCGCGATGTGCCCGTCCTCTTCATGACCGCGCTCACCGAGACGGTGGACAAAGTGAAAGCCTTCTCCGCCGGCGCGGTCGACTACCTCACCAAGCCCATCGAGCACGACGAAGCGCTCGCCCGCGTCCGCACCCACCTCACCCTGCGCCGCCTCCAGCGCGAACTCGCGTCAGCTCGCGCAACGCGAGCAGTTCATTCGCATCGCCAGCCACGACCTGCGCCACCCGCTCGGTCTCATTCTCCTCTCCGGCGAACTCGCGCGCCGCGGCGGTGCCACGCCGGAACTCGCCGAACACCTCGGGGAAATCCACGACGCCGCGCAGCACATGCGGCGCATCCTCGACACCTTTCTCAGCGTGGAGCGCCACCGCGTTTCGAGCACCGAGCCGCCGTCCCCGGTGGATGTCAACGCGCTCGCCGAGGTCGCCCTCGCGCAACACCTGCTCAATGCGGAGCAAAAAAAAATCACCCTCGCCTTCGAGCTGGCCGACGACCTGCCGCTCGCGCACGCGCGCGAGTCGCACGTTGCCCAAGCGCTCACGAACTACCTGAGCAACGCGCTCAAGTTCACGCCGGCGGGTGGCCGCGTGCTGTTGCGCACCCGCCGCGAAGGGGCACACGTGCGGGCTGAGCTGTGCGACACCGGCCCCGGCGTGCCCCTCGCGGAACGCCCGCAACTTTTCCAGGAATACGCGCAACTCTCCCCGCGCCCGACGGCCGGCGAGGAAAGCCACGGCCTCGGTCTGGCGATCGTGAAAAACCTCATCGAGACGCAATCCGGCCGGGTCGGCGCCGATTTCCCCAGCGCCGGCGGCAGCCACTTCTGGTTCGAACTCCCCGCTGCCCCCGCGAAGTAGCGGCGCGAACTCGCCGGCTTTGACGCCCCGCCCGCAGCCCGTTTTTCTCCCCGCCATGCACTACCGCCAGCTCCTGTCGGCCATCGCGCAAGCCCACACCTCCGCGGTCACGCGCACGGCGGCAGTCAAAAATCCTCCAGCCGAAACCTCGCCTTGATGTTTGTCAGATGCTCGATCTTTCCGTCCGTATGCACGCGGTAAATGCCGTGGGGCGCGCCCGACGCAACCAACGCGGAGAGTTTCGGCAGCACACCCAGCACCAACGGGACACGTTGCTCCCGTCGAACGTGGGAGAGCGCATAGAGGATGAAGGTATGCGTCGGCGCGGCGGAGAAGAGCGAGCGCTCCGGCTCTTTGCGCGCGATGTTCCGGTCGCAAGTCAGGATGGCCCAGCGCCGCTCCGCGACGCTGCGAATCCAAAAGGGATCCTGCGTGCCCTGCTCAAAATGATCGTCGTGCAGTTCGATCCGGTAGCCCGCAGCGCGCAAGGTCCCGGCCAGCAATCGGCCGCCCGTATCGCGGTCGATGAAGAAAACCGCCGGCTCAGGCGGCCTTGCGGGCGGACCAGCGGATGGCTTCCTGGATTTCCTCGGTCTTGGCTCCATAGTCCGCCGTGAGATCCTCGATGGGTTCCCCGGCGAGAAAGCGTTCGGCGATGATGTCCGTCTTGACCCCCAACCGCTCGATGCAGGGCTTCCCGAACGCGATCATCGGATCGATCATGATGTGACTCGGCTCGTAGAGTTGCCCCGTGGCCGTGTAAAGGAACGGGTGGAGCCGCGACGCGAAACCGTCCTTACCGTAATCGATGCGATGGAGATATTGCTGGAGCACAGTCTCGCTGACCGTTTGTCCGCGTTCCGAAAGCGAAATCAGTCGATTCTCGACCTTGAGGAGCAGGTGCTCGGTATCGTGGTAGAATTTCTCCGAGGCGAGGAGGTCGAGATTACCGACACTCTCCGTCAGATACTTCAGCGCATCGCGGACCCGATGCATGGGGATGTGGTAGCGCTTGCGGATGCCCTGAACGACGTGGGCTTGGATTAGATTTTGAAACGAAAGCGCATCCGAGGCCGCTGGAACCAGCAAGTTTGGCGAGCGCCGCGGCCCGTCCTTGGTGGGATAGGAGCGGCCCTTGAACCAAGAGCGCAGCGTGGCCGGATGCGCGCCAATACAACGGGCGGCATCGGTCAGGCTATAGGCGGGCATCGTGCGCGGCTCCATGCGTGAAAAAGTGAGCCCCGTGATCGCATGAAGCAAGGATGGAGGAGTGATCCGCGCGCGGCTCACGCGAAAATAACCGGCGTGCCGCCGCGCTTGCCCCGCACCGCGTCGCCGCCCACTTTGCGCGCATGGCCGCCGAGCCCGCCGACTCCAATTTTGCCACGCGGCGCAAGCCGAGCTTTCCCATTGGCGACGGCCTGCGCTCCTACCTGCGCCGCTACAAGCGCGAGCGCGAACTCTCCATCACCTACGAGCGGCTCCGCGATTTTCACGAGGTCATCCCGCTCACCGACGCCGACGGCCGAGCCACGCTTTGGGACACCGTCATCTACGACGCCGCCGAAATGCCCGCGCTCAACGAGGCGCTCAAACAGGTCTACGCCCTCCTCAAGGTCGATGGCGACCTCAGCGTCGTGCAGCATCTCTACGTCGACCGCGTCGATTTTTGCACCTTCGGCAACTCCACCCCGTTTCGCATCCGAATCGTCAACGCCTACAACGACAATCAGGACTACTTTTACGTCAAAAAAGCCGACGCCTCCCGTCTCTACGGCCTCGAGCTCGAGCATCTGCTTTCGCCGAACCGCCTCAACTTCATCACGCATGGCGCGACCCTCGTCGAGGAGCACGTGGCCGGAATCCCCGGCGATATTTTCATCGAGCAGTGGTTGGGCCGCCGTCCGGAGTTGAAGGCCGTGCGCGTCGCCAAGGAACTCGTGAAGTTCAACGAGCGCTGCTTCGTCCGCCTCCTCGGCGACATGCGCTCGTATAATTTTGTTTTCGTCGTGACGCCGGATTTCGAGGAAGCGCAGCTCCGCATCCGCGCGATGGATTTCGACCAGCAGAGCTACAACGGCCGGAAAAACTTTTATCTCCCACAGTTTTTCAAAGAGAACGCCGCGCTCGCGCTCTTCTGCGCCAAGCATCTTCGGCACGAGACGGCCCACCAGTATCAGCGCGAGGAACAGACGCTGCTCCTCCAGCGCGCCAGTCTCGCCTCCGATCGCCTCAGTCTGCTGCTGCACGAGATGGCGCGCGACCCGATCGCGCCGCCCGAAAAAGTCCGCGAACTCCGGGCCAGTCTCGCGGAGCACTACGGTCGTGACGCCTACCTGCGCTGCGAGTCGATGGGCGCGCTCGTGCGGGAAAATTTGGAATCAATCCGCCGCCACGTCGGCCGCCCAGTCGTGCCTGAGCTGGTGCCAGAGTGAAGGTAGGGCGGATTATCCCTCATCCGCCGGAGCCGACCCGGCCCGCGATGAAACGCCGGCGAAGCCAAACGCCGGCGGGTTAGGGATAACCCGCCCTATCCTCGGAAACACCTCACTTCGCCACCGGCACGCGGTTCAGCGTGTAGGCGATGTGCGGGTTGAGCACGGTTTCGCCTTTCGCCGACTCCAGCCCGCTCAGATCGAAATCATACACGTGGCCCGTCTTCAGCTCAGCGAGTTCGATTTCGACGCTGCGGCGATCCGCGGCCAGCGTGATTTTGGTCGGCACGATGGGCGTGAGATCCATCTGCGGCGATCCGTAGGCGGGATGATATTCGTAGTAATAGCGCTGCCCCGCCCAGCGCGCCGGATCGCCGGCACTCGCGGCGAGCGGGGCGGTGAATTCGAGGCGAAATCCCATCGGCGTCGCGTGCATCGCGAGCGGATCGAAAGGCGTTTTCACCGGGCGCACGGTGCCGATGCCTTCGCCGCCCGCCCACGAGAGATGCGTGCGGCCGACGTAGAGCGTGTCACCGAGGAAGGCCAGCCGGTGCAGACCGCCTTTGAGCGCGGTCGTCTCGACGAACATCACGCACGCGCCTTGCCACACGCCGTCCACTTCCTCGGGCAGGAGGCGCAGCAGGCGGGCGGTATTCATTTCGCCGACGACAAGCTGACCGCCGAACGGACCCCACGCGGGCGTTTTCGGAATGACGAGCATCTGCGTGGGCGAGTTCGCGTAACTGCCGTAGGGAATCTCGATCGCGGGCATTGTGCGGAGGGCGTTGAGTTTTTCGACGGGCAGCTTGAGCGGCTCGGAGCCATCCCAGTCCTTGCGCCAGACGAGGCTTGCGGGGTGGCCGTAGAAGCCATCGCGTTTCACGTAGTGAAGTTCGCTCGTGCCACGCCAGTCGCCTTGGTTGTCGTCGACGATAAAATTCCCGGCGGGGTCGAAGCCGAGTCCGTCCGGCGAACGAAAGCCGCTGGCAAAGGGCGTGGCGGCCCCGGTGGCTTCGTCGATCTCGATGACCCAGCCGCGCCATTTCACGCGGCCATACATGCGGCCGGATTCCTTGGAGTATTTTTTCCAGTCGCCGGCGTAGAATTTCTCGCGGTCGAGGCCGACGGGGCTCCACTCGTTGCGGATTTCCTCGCGCACGGTGTCGCCGTTCGAGGCGAGGTTGAGCGCCACGTAGAGCTTGCCGCTCGGGGCGCGCACCGGGCCGAAGGCGAACTCGTGGTAGTTGCCGCTCATGCCGAAGCCATCCCACATCGTCTCATACTGGTCGGCTACGCCGTCGCCATCGGTGTCGCGCAGGCGGGTGAGCTCGGGGCGCTGCATCACGAGCAGGCTGCCGTCTTTCGCGAGCAACACTCCGAGCGGCTCGTGCAGGCCCTCGGCGAAGATTTTCCACGTGGTTTTTTTCGGATCGTAAATCGCAATCTCTCCGTGGTGAAACGCCGCGACGAGCCGGCCATCGGGCAACGCGGCGAGTCCGCCGAGCTGCGGATCGACGCCACTCGGCGTGATGAGTTTTCCGATGTCGTAGAACTGTGCCACGCGGGCGTCGTCGGCGCGGAGGGCCGTGCCCGCGAGAATCAGCAGGAGGGAAAAAAGTTTTTTCATGGCGTGCAGAGGGCCGAGGTGAGCGTGAGGGTGACGTCCTTGGCTTGGGCGGGCGTGAGCGTGAGCAGGCCCTCGTTCCACGTGCCGGCGGAGCTGGTCCAGGTGGTGTTGGCGTCGGTGGCGCTGCGGTAGAAGACGGGGCCGGTGGCGCGCGGGATTTGCAGGCGCAAGGCGAGGCCGGGGCGGCCTTTGGCGGGGAGGATCTGCTCGAAGACTTCGGTTTCAGCGGCGCGATAGTGGAAGACCGGGCCGTCGGGCGTGAGCGCGTAGCCGAGGAACTGCGCCGTCGGCGAAGACGCATGGGCGGTGCCGAAGCGCAGGGGAAAATCGTCTTTCGGCGCGCGCCACCACGGCTTCGCGGGCACGACGGGGAGTTGGCGGCCGTTGCCCTGCCAGTGGTCGGAGGCGTCGATGAAGGTGCCTTGCCACGCGTAGCGCAGGCGGCACTGGCCGGCGTCCCAGCAAACATTTTGGCTGCCGACGAGCGCGACGGCGATCGCGGCCGGGCCGGCGTCGGGCATGAAGATGCGTTGGGTAAAGGGCCGGCGTCCGCCGCCGGCGACGACGGTTTGGAGCGCGGTGGGCGGGATGTTCGGATCTTTTTCGAGCGGCGGCGGCTCCACGCCGGCGTAGATCGCGCCATACATCACCATGCCGTGGCCGGGAAACGTGCAGACATACGGATAGACGCCGGGCGTCGCGGGCACGGTGAATTTCACTTTCGCCGAGCCATCGGCGTTGAGCAATTTGCTGCTCACGATGATGTCCGGATTTTGCGGGACGAAATCCTGCGCCGGGCCTTTTTCCGCGAGGGAAAGCGCCTGTTGCACGATGGCTTCGCGCGTGCCGGGGCGGAGCAGGAGAAAATTGTGCGACTGGTCGGTGGAGTCGCCATTTTCGATTTCGAGCACGATGGCTTCACCGGGTTCGAGCGAAAGGCGCGGTGGCTCGAAGCGGAGGCCGTCGCGCATGAGAATTTTCACGGTGCGGGCTTTTTTCGCACCGGCTGCCGGCGTTGTCGCCGTCTCGGAGTCGAGGGCGGGGGGTGCGGGTTTTTCCGCGGCGAGGGTGACGAGAGCGGCGGCGAGGAAGGCCAAGGCGACAAATAATTTCATGTGAGGCGATAAGGCGAAGGGGGCGGTCGCGAGACGCATGAGCCGCGACAAGGTCGCGCGCAGTTTCCGGCGTAAGCCGGGGCCGCGCGGGCGAGGCGCGGGATTATTTTAGGGTGGAGAAATCCGTCGGGGCGAGGAACACGGCTTTGATGTCAGTCGTGAGCGAGCCGCCGGCGGATTTTTCCGAGGCGGCCTTGGCCTCCACCCAAACCGGATCGGCGCGAAACGCGGCCCAGTTGGCGGTCGCGGCTTCGCGGCTCGGATGGGCGAGGAGATAGGTGAGCGTGTGGCCGGCGCCTTTGTCGACATCGGTCGGGTGCCAGTAGGCGAGGCTGACGATGCCGTGCTTCGCGAAGAGCGCGCGGGTGTGGTCGCGGAAGCGGGCGTCGAGCGCGTCGAGTTTGCCCTCGGGCGTCGCGTAGGTGCGGAGTTCAAACACGCGCGGGGTGGCGGCGGCTCCGGTCTTGATGGCGGGGGAAAAATCCGCGGCGCCGAGGAAAACCGACTCGGCCTTGGCGACGATCTTGCCGTCGGCTTCGCTGGCGGTGCGCACGGCTTTCCACTCGGGATCGGCGCTGAAGGCGGCCCAGGAGGCTTTGGCGGCGTCGCGGCTGGCGTGCTCGAGCACGTAGATGAGTTTGTCGGCGGCTCCGTCGGCGGCGTCCATCGGCACGAAGTAGCCGAGATTCACCATGCCGTGTTTTTCGAAGAGCTTCGTGGTGTGGTCGCGGAAGCGCGCGAGCACGTTCGGAAGTTTGCCGGGATGCGCGGTGTAGGTGCGGAGTTCGTAGACGCGGGTGTCGTCGGCGGCGCGGAGCGTGCCGAGGGCGCACGCGAGTAAAAAGCTGGCGGTCAGAAGGAGGCGAAGGGGAAGATTCATGGGGCGGGGAAAGTGGCGGCGGTTTAGTTCGACCAATAGCCGGGGTGTTCCTGGCCCGCACCTGCGCCGATGAGTTCGCCCGCGTGGGCTTCTTCGGGTGGGAGTTCCTCGAGCGGGGCGAAACGCTCGGAGCTGAAGCCGAGTTCCTGTTTGCCTTGGTGAAACGGGTCGGGCGGATTCGTGAGCTCGGTGAGCAACAGGCCGACGGTGGCGGAATCGCCGCCCTTCACGATTTTTTCCCGGCCGAGAAAGACCTCGCGGATCGTGTAAGTGACGCCCTTCACCGGGAGCTGCTTGTAGAGCGCGCGGATGAACGCGGTGAACGTATCGTTGATGCAGACGATTTTCTGACCTTTGACCATGCGCGGAAAAGTGAAGCCCGGCCCGGCCCGTGGCAAATTTTCGTTCGCGAAAATGCGCTAGGCTTTTGGCGGCGGCGGCTCCGGTGCGGCCTCGCGATCAGGCTCGGCGAATTCGACTTGTAGCGGGCGAACGGTGTTGAGATGAAGATCGCGCTGGGGAAAAGCCAGCACGATGCCGGCTTTGGCGAATGCCTCCGCGATGCGATGGCGGAGTTCGCTCTCGGTCTCGCCGCGCACGGCGACGCAGCACCAACCCACGGCATCGAACTGGAGCGCGTTGGCCCCGAAATCGTGAAACTGCACGCGGGGCGCCGGTTCGCGCCGCACATCGGGATGGCCGCCGAGCACCTCGGTGAGCACGCGGTCCACGTCGCGTGTCGGGGAGCCGTAGGCCACGCCCACGCGGATTGTAAGCCGCACGATGTCGTCGGAGAGCGTCCAATTGGTGACGCTGCGATCGAGGAGCAGGCTGTTCGGCACGATCACCTGGGTGTTGGCGGCCGAGCGCACGATGGTGCTGCGCGGCCCGAGCCGCTCGACGGTGACCTGCTGGCCGTCGAGCTCGATCACATCGCCTTCGTTGATGGGCCGCTCGATCAGCAGGATCAGTCCGCTGATAAAATTGCCGATGAGCTTCTGGCTGCCAAAACCGATCGCCACGGCGAGCGCGCCGCTGACGACCGAAAATTGCGTGAGCGAGAGATGGAAGAGATTAAACGCCGCCAGCAGCACGATCAGAAAAAGCGCGTAGAAACACAGCGTCTGCCACGCCGCGCTGCGGCCGCGCGTCCAGCCGAAGCGCGGGAACACGCGCCGGCCGAGCGTGCGGCTGGTGCGCTTGGCGAGGGCGTGGCCGAGCGCGAGCAGCAGCATCACGGCGAGAATCGTGCGCACGCGCACCGGCTGGTCTTGCACGGAGAAAACCTCGTAGCTCCACGCCGCCAGCGCCGCCGCCTGGACTCGCGGCCAAGCGTCACGCGGAGAGAAGGCGCCGGCCACCGGGCCCAGCTCGTCCTTCAGCCGCAGGCGCGCCGTCCGCAGGGCATCGACATCGCCCAGCTCGGCGTTGCCCGCCTCCACCCAGAGGCCGAGTTGCCGCGCGTGTTCCTCGACCCACGGCGCGGCGCGTTTCTCGGTGGCGGACATCTTGCCGAGCCGGGTCGTGAGTTCCTGCCATTCGCGCCGGCTGATGACGAACTCCCGCGCATCCTGGGTGCGTTCCTTTTCGAGCGCGTCGAGCGCGGTGCGGTTGGCGGCGGCCCAGTCGCGCTGATCGGACCCGGCGGCGCGGCCGGCGAGCACGGCGCGGCGCTGCTCGGTGATGGTGGCCAGTTCCGCCACGCGTTCGAACTGCGCGGTGAGCACGCCGAGGCGGCGCGTGGCGACATCGCGATCGGCGCGTTGAAATTCGAGCGCTTCGCCGGGCTCGGCGCGACGTTCGGCTTCCGCCGCGGCGCGGGCCACTTTTGCCTCCATCGTTTTCGCCTCGGTGAGGGCGGTCTTGAGCAGGGCGAGGCGTTGCTCGCGGCGAGTGTGCTCGGCGGCGAGCTCGGCTTCGGTGAACTCAAGGTGCGCGCGCAGCCAGGCGAACTCCGGTTCGACGAGCGCTTCCTTTGGCGCGAGCAACCCCTGCTGGGTTTTGAGCGTGTGCAACGCGGCCTCGCGCAACTGCCCGGTTTCCTGCGCGACTCGGCTTTCCAACTCGGAGAGGCGGAGCGCGCCCTGGGCTTTGCCGTCGTTTTTGTCCCGGTCGAGCTGCTCGCGGGTGGCGCGCCGGGCGCGGTCCTTGGCCGTAAGGGTGTCGCGGGCTTCGCGCAGCGCCTCGGTGGCGTTGGCGACGTCGGTCTTGAGCCAATCCCGAGCTTGGCGGAGATACGCGAGATCGCCGTAGAGGTGGTCGAGTTGTTCCAAACCATACGGCGGTTTCAACGTCGTCTCGGGCGGGCGTCGGCTTTGGGTGCGCGTTTGGATTTCAGCCGATTCCTTGGCGAGATCGGCTGCATGTTGGAGGGTGCGAAGCTGTTCGGCGTAGATGCGATCGAGCCGTTCGAGCAGGGTGAGTTCCAGGGAGAGGCGAACGGAAGTGTCGTCGGACGCGGACTCCGGCTGCTGGCTGAGAGCCGTGCGCGTGGTTTCAATTTCTTTCCGCAGGGCGGTGCGCTGGGTGGAAATATCCTCGACGGTGAGCGTCGCCGCCGGTGGCTCTTCGGCTGCTTTGGCGGGCGAGGGCAGCAACGCAGATTTGGGGCTGAGAGTTTGAGCGTGGCCCCGGCGCGGGGAAACTCCTCCCACGCTCAGCAGCGTGAACGCGGCGAAATAAAGCAGGCGGCGGGGGAACGACGGGATAAAAGAGAGGCGCGACAAGCAGGGCTAGACTCCCATTCCACGCGCCGGTTCGGCCCGGCAGCCCTCCCATGGCGCGATTCAGTCGATTCGGCCTTCATCGAACTCGATCAGATCGACGACGGATTTGATTTCACCGGCGCGATCGGCGCAGCCCATCGCGGTCAGTGCGGTTTTGAGAAAATCCTGCCCCGCGGTGGTGAGGCCCTTTTGCACGAGTTCGCGGTTCCATTTCGCGGCGCGCACGTCCTTCGGAAAAATTTCGAGCAGGCGATGGTCAATCTCCTCGTCATCGGCCGAGGTGTGGACGATCTGCTCAACGGCGGCGGGATCGATGCCGAGGTGCAGCGAGAGAAACCCGTCGAGGCCGCGCTTGTAATTTTTCGCGTAACTCGCCGGGAGCGAGCCGTGGGCCTTCACGTATTTGCACTTCGCGATGAAACGGGGGAGATAGAGCAGGCCAGTCGCCGCATGCGGCAGGTAGGGCGAAGGTAGCGTGGTGAGCACTTCGCCGGTGGAGCCGGGAATGGGTTTGGACGGCATGGCTGCCACAAAACCCGGCCGGGCATCCCGCGCGAGCAAAAGCGATTGCCCGCTGCCGGCGGACTTCGCTACGGATCATCCGCTCCCATGGACAAATTCGCGCTGCGCCAAGCCATTCTGGCCGAACTCCACGCCGAACTCGCCACCCTCACCGCCGCCGCCCACGACGCCCATGCGGAAGCGACCGATGAGGAAAACCGCGCCGAGGACAAATACGATATGCGCAGCCAGTCCGCCGCCTACCTCGCCGCCGGGCAGGCGAAACTCGCCACCGAACTCGCCGCCGCGATCGGCGCCTACCAAACGCTCGCGCTGCCGGAGTTTGCACCCGGTGATGCGATCGCAACCGGCGCATTGGTGAGATTGGAAGCGCTCGGCCGGCATACGCTGTATTTTCTCGGGCCATACCGGGGCGGGATGGAACTGCGGATCGCAGGCGAACCCGTCCTAGTCGTGACCGTGGCGTCTCCGCTCGGACGCCAGCTCGCCGGGAAGCGTCGGGGCGAGAGCATCGTGCTGCCGGGCCGCGGGGGATCGATCCTTCACACGATCAGCACCGTCGAATAAGCTTCGGCCACGGGCTTACCAGACGAACCTGCCTCCAAAAGCTCTGGGAACCCTCAGCTCTTACCGCGAATCAGGCCTGCCAGCAAGGAGACGACCCGGAGCCCAGAAAAATCTAAAACAGCGCTTGGGCAATCGCAGCAGCAGTAGCCCGCCAGACCCGTAATTCCAAAGAGCCCGCGATGAGAGCTAAAAGTTAAGGGACGGGGATCGCCGGGCTGGCCATATTCCGCGGAAGGTTATCGCGTGATGCCGGCGTAGAGCGCGTAGCGCGTGAGCGTCGCGGTGTCGTGAATCCGAAGTTTGTCCATCAGGCTCTGCCGGTGCTTCTCGACGGTTTTGATGCTGATGCCCAATTTGGCCGCGGTGTTTTTGTTGGCATTGCCCTCGGCAATGAGCTGCAGCACCTCCAGCTCGCGCGAGGTCAATTGAGCGACACAGCGGTCGCGCAAGCCTTGAAACTGAGGCGAAGACGGCTGCAGGCTCTCGAGTCGATGGCTGCCTCCGGAGGGATAGAAATGGTTGCTTTCATGAACTTCGCGGACCGCGCTCTCCAGGACTTGCGAGTTCGCCTCTTCCGAAAGGTAACCCGCCGCGCCCGAAGCGGCGATATGGTCGCCAAACGCATTGTTATTATCTTGGGGGACGAGCACCAGCATGCGCGCTCCGCAAAGATTCCCCAGCAGGCGGCGGATCGCCTCCACGCCGTTTCTCAGGGCCATGTTGAAAGCGATAATGACCACATCCGGCCGAAGCTCTTCGGCCATTTGGGCGACTTGCTCGTAACTCGGCGCCTGACCGACCACGGCAATGTTATCCTGCCGGTCCAACAGCGCCCCGATTCCCTGGCGGATGATGGTGCGCTCCTCGGCCAGAAGGACGGTGATGCATTTTTGGAGACGTTTCACGCCGGCACGCAAGGCGGTGTTGCCGGGGGTGAACCCATGCTCCACCGGACCGCGCGCATAGTTTATGCGCCGCTCCCCCAACGAGGAGCGGCCGGTGGTCAAGGTGATTTCAGGTGTGTAGCAAGCAGTTTTCATGGAGAAATTTTTTGGCCGGAGCGGCTAAGCCGTCTGCCAGCAGGGAGGATTGATCAGGCCGGCCGCGTAGGCTTGGGCACGGAAGCCCGGCTCGCGGGAACGGAGCTCGACCATGTATTCGTGCCACGAGTCAGCCCACTCGCACAGCGTCTCGCGCAAAGGTTCCGAGCCCAAGAGCCGGGCGTTTTCGCACGCATCACTGGCTTGCGCTTCCAAATGCAGCGCGACTTTGTGAAAGACTCCCACCATGCGGGCACCCACGATGCTCCACGATTCGAGCTCGTCGTCGGGCGCAAACCGGTGAAGCGTCCCGAACAGCGCTCGGACCGTGGCATCCTGCGTGGCCGGCAGCACGAGCCCTTCGTTAAGGAGGGCGATCGGAAGGCGGGGCAAACAGGCGCGACTGGATTTCGCGAGGCCAAGGGCCAGTCGTCGCAGCCCAATCTGATCGGCGGGAAGACTGGCGTAACAAGCGTGGGCCGCGCGATCCGCCTGACACGCCGCAGACACAAGTGCAGCCAAGTCATGCACGAAAAGTTCGTAGAGGTTGCGCGCGGAAAAAGAAACGGACGTGCCCGGGAAGGCGGTCGAGGCCGTCCAAAATCTGGACGCGAGATCGACGGCGGGGGCGGGATCGATTAAGGCAGAGTGCATGGGAAGAAAAGCGTCTGGCCATGGCGACAGGCAGCCAAGCAGGCCGGTCGCGCAATGGCCGCCGGTTATTTACCGAGCATTTTCGCGACGATAAAAATCACGACGGCGCCGAGAAGGCCCCCGCCGAAAACCATATAAACGAGTGAATAGCCAATAGCGGCGACGGGAGGAAGGGTCAGGAGGATGAGAGAGGTCATGGCAGAAAGAGGATTTTGTTTTTTGAGCTGAGCGGGTTGCTAACAACTGAA
>JANYBX010000223.1 GCA_025360615.1 Opitutia bacterium | reverse complement strand
ATCGCGCGCGACGAACGCATCGCCGTTGCCGATCTGGCCGCAGAGCGTGTAGCCGCCGTCCCATTTTTCCGAGGCGCGCGTGAGCACGCTCTGCGGCCAGATCGGCAACGGCGATGCGTTCGTCGCGCGTGACCCGTCGGGTATCCGCCCGGCCTTTTATTTTCAGAACGACGAGGTCGTCGCCTTCGCCTCCGAGCGCGCGCCGCTCATGACGGTGTTCGATCTCGCGCTCGACCAAGTGCAGGAAGTCTCGCCCGGCCACGTCGTCGTGATGAAGCGCCGCGGCACGGTCGCCTCGGTGCCGTTCACCGCGCCGCTCCCGCGCGCGTCGTGCTCGTTCGAGCGCATTTATTTTTCGCGCGGCAACGACTACGACATCTATCGCGAGCGGCAGGCGCTCGGCGGCGGCCTTGCTGACCAAGTGATCAAGTCCATCGGTCACGACTGGGCGAACACGGTTTTTAGTTTCATCCCCAACACTGCCGAGGTCGCCTACTACGGACTCATGTCGGCGCTCCGCACGAAGCGGCGCGACGAGGTGAAAGCCGCGATTCTCAAGGCGAGCGCCGCCGGCCAGCTCACCGAATCGCTCCTCGACGATCTCATTTTGCGCAACTGGCCGCGCGGCGAAAAAGTCGTGAGCAAGGACATCAAGATCCGCACGTTCATCGGCCAGGAAGGCATGAGGAACCAGCTCGCGAGCCACGTTTACGACATCACCTACGGCTCGGTGAAACCCGGGGACAACCTCGTGTGCGTGGACGACTCGATCGTGCGCGGCACGACGCTCCGCAAATCCATTCTCCGCATCCTGACGCGGCTCAACCCGCGCAAGATCATCATCGTCTCGACTGCCCCGCAGATTCGCTATCCCGACTGCTACGGTATCGACATGTCGGAGCTCGGCAAGTTCGTCGCGTTCGATGCCGCGGTGGCGCTGCTGAAAGAGCGCGGGCAGAGTGCGCTGCTGGCCGAAGTGCATCAACTCTGTCGCGACGAGATTGCCCACGGCGGGATGGTCAACCACGTCCGCAAAATCTACGAGCCGTTTACGCCCGAGGAGATTTCGGCAAAAATCGTCGAACGCGTCTGGCCGACCGGCGTGGAGTGGAAAGGCGAGATCGAGATCATTTTCCAGACGATTGAAAACCTGCACGCGGCGGTGCCGCAGCACACGGGCGACTGGTATTTCACGGGCAAATATCCGACGCCGGGCGGCTACCGCGTGGTGAATCAGGCCTATCTAAATTACTACGAGAAGAGCGAAGGCCGGAGTTATTGAGGAGTTGTGATGGCGACCAAGCTGCCCGATCCCGCGCTGCCGAAGATTTTTTCCGTCCGCCGACAGAAAGTCGTGCTGGATGCGGATCTGGCGAAGCTCTACGGCGTGCCGACCAAGCGACTCAACGAAGCGGTCGCGCGTAATGCGGATAGATTTCCGGAGGACTTTTGCTTTCCTCTCAGCGTAGAGGAAGCGGATGTTTTAAGGTCACAATCCGTGACCTTAAAGCCTGACCCTCACCGTGACCCAAACTTGAAGTCGCAATTTGCGACTTCAAGTTCGGGTCACGCCGAGCCCACGATTCTAAGGTCGCAATTTGCGACCTTAAAACCGGACAACCGAGGCAAGCATCGCAAATACTTGCCGCGCGTCTTCACCGAGCACGGCGCGTTGATGGCGGCCAACGTCCTGCGCAGCGGGCAGGCGGTGCAGATGAGCCTCTACTTGATCCGCGCTTTCGTCGCCTTGCGCGAACAGCTCGCGTCGAATCTTTCGGTGCTCCGTCGTATCGCTGAAATCGACAAAAAATTGATCGAGCACGATGTCGTGCTCGGCGAGGTAGTGAAGCGTTTGCAGCCCTTGCTCAACCCGCCACCGCCACCCAAGAAACCTCTGATCGGGTTTCATCCCGGTAACCGCTAGTCCTCTGTCCGCATGTCACTTTCCTACGAATCCTCCGGCGTCCGTTACGATCAGCTCGATGCGTTTAAGCGCGCATGCCAGAAGGCCGCGAAGACCACGGCACCCGCGTTGGAGTTGCGCGGCTACGCCGAGCCGGCGAGCACGCGGGGCGAGAGCGCCTACCTCATCGAAGGCGAAGATCATTTTCTCGCGCACGTCGAGGAAGGCCTCGGCACGAAGAATCTCGTGGCCGACGCCGTCTATGCGGCGACCGGGAAATGTTTCTACCGCGAGATCGCGATCGATACCGTGGCGACGATCGTCAACGACCTCATCACCTGCGGCGCGCTGCCGATCTCCGTCGCGATGCACGCGGCGGTGGGCGACTCGGGCTGGTTCGCCGATGAGACGCGCACGCTGCAACTCGTCGATGGGTTTGCCGCGGGCTGCAAAAAAGCCGGCGCGGTTTGGGGCGGCGGTGAGACGCCCACGCTGCGCGGCATCGTTGAGCCGGCGACCATCGTGCTCGCGGGTTCCGCCATTGGAAAAATCTCCCCGAAATCGCTCCGCATCACGGGCGACGTGCAGGAGGGTGATGCGATCATCTTCCTCGCCTCGACGGGCGTGCAGACGAATGGGCTGAGCCTGTGCCGGCTGATCGCGGAAAAACTTCCGCTCGGCTACAAGACGCCCATCGGCCACGGCGACGCGCGCACGTATGGCGAGGCCTTGCTGGCGGCGTCGGCGATCTATGTGGATTTCGTGAGCCAGTGCCAACAGTCGGGCTTGAAGCTCAACTACGTGTCGCACGTGACGGGACACGGCTGGCGGAAACTCATGCGGCTCGACGAGCCGTTTGTTTATGAGATCACCGAGCCGCGCGGCGTGCCGGCGCTGTTTCAATTCATGATGGAGGTCGGCCCGATCACGCTGCGCGAAGCCTACGCGACGTTCAACATGGGCGTCGGCTTCGCCGCCTATGTTTCACCGGACGCCGCCGAGGCGGTGCTCGGTGTGGCGCGGTCCTGTGGCCACGACGCATGGATCGCGGGGACGGTGAAAAAAGAAGGCACGCGGAAAGCTGTCACGATTCCGTCGCTCGGGCTGGCCTACGAGGGAGACACGCTGCAGGTGCGGTGAGGAGGCATCATTTTTTAGCGGCGATAACTTCGCGGATATTCGTCATTTCGCGAATGAAAGCAGAGAGGGCGTCTTTGTCTCCACTGGAAAGAGTGATCGTGAGATTCCCCGGGAAGCCTGGATTAATATTAAGATCGATGGCGTGGAGGCCAAAGGGCTGGAAACTCAGCAGCAGCACAAGATACACGCCTTTCGGTTGATTAATCATTTTGAATCCGGAAGGCGTGCCGTATCTGGCATATGCTCCGGCAATGTAAGACAAGCGGATGTCGAAGCGGCCCCAAGCGTCAGGGCCAAATCCTTCTCCGAGGTCGTCGTTCAGAGTCCCTGCAATTCGCTTCGAAGAATTGTTACACGCGGTAAGAGAATTGGCCACCTTTGTTCGCCATTTTTCGGTTCGCATCTCCTCATCATTCGCGCCGAGATCTTGAGCATAAGCACGGGCCACTTCTTCAAAAAGCTCTGCGTTTCCGTTCTCTGGGCCCCAGAATATCTCCCAGTTGGAGGACCTATTAACTCTTGTGCTCATGCCCAACAAGAAGGCTAGGCGACAGTCCTTCATCGACTTTGTCTCGAAGGCGCCGAGGTCGCGTGTCAGCGCGATGACCACGAATAAAATGAAAGATATCCTCGTTAGTATCTTCACGGCTTAAGCGTATGAGCTAAACGTTATTTTTTAACGCCGCTCGCCAGCAGCGTCTCGAAATGCGGCTCGGTGGGTTCTTTGGCGACGGCGGTGACTTCGACTTGTTGGAAGCCGGATTTTTTTAGAAACGCGTGAAGAGCGCTTTCCTTAAAGCCGAGCCAGACGTCGGCGTAAAGTTCGCGGGCTTTTTCGAAAGCGTGCTCGGCGAGGTCGAGGATGAGGAGTTGTCCGCCGGGTTTCAGGATGCGGAAGGCCTCATCGACGGCGCGTTGCGGATGCTGCGCGTGGTGGAGCGCCTGGCTCAGGATTGCGAGGTCCACGGATTCGTTGCCGAGCGGGACTTTTTCGATGTCGCCGAGTTTGTAGGCGAGATTGGCGAGATTGTTTTTCGCGGCGAGTTCGGTGCCGACTTCGACCATCCGCGGGGAGTTGTCGATGCACCAAACCTGCTTCGCGCGCTGGGCGAGGAGTTGGGAGACGAGGCCTTCGCCGGCGCCGAGGTCGGCGATGGTGATCGCGGGCGTGAGGCGGAGGGCGAGGTGGCCGATGGCTTCCCACGAGCGGCCGGGGCAGTAGTTTTTGCCGAGGCGGCCGGCGATGAGGTTGAAATACTGTTCGGAGGTGCGGCGGCGTTTCTGGAGGCTGCGATCGAGAGCGGCGCGGTCGTCGACGAGATCGGGGAGTTCGGCGACGGAATCGACGGCGGCGCGGAGGAGCGCAAGCGTGGCGGGCACGAGCGTGGGGCGGAGGGAGTAGAAGGCTTTTTTGCCTTCGCGGCGGTCGGTGACGAGGCCGGCTTGGCGGAGGAGCGCGAGCTGCGAGGAGATGCGCGACTGGCCCATGCCGAGGATTTCCTGGAGCTCGGCGACGGAGAGTTCCTCGCGGAGGACGAGGGCGAGGAGGCGCAGGCGGGTGGGGTCGGAGAGGGTTTTAAGGATGTCCCACGAGGCGTTCAATGCGGGCGACGCTGGGGAAAGTTGCGGCGGGGTGCAAGAGTGAGGAGGGACGGGATGGCGAGGGCAGATTTTGAATATGGAAAGCTGGAAGGCGGGAAACGGAAGGACGGAAGCTGGGAACGCTCATCAGCGCTGATCTTCGCTCATCCCAATCAAGGCGGTGGAACCGCAAAAGGCACGGAGACTGAGAGAAGGAAGGGAGCGGACGGTGAGGATGGCTCATCGCTCAAAGGCATTTCCTCGGTGCCTCTGTGTCTCCGTGGTTAAAAATTCCGGAGGAGCTGAGCGAGTTGCCAGAGGCCGAAGGCGGTGATGATCGAGCCGGCGATGAGGTTGAGGGTGCGGAGACCGCCAGTCTGGAGTTTGCCACCGAGCCAGTTCGCGCTGGTGCTGAGGATCAGCCACCAGGCGGCGCTGCCGAGGAAAACGCCGAGGACGAGGCGGAGCGCGGCGAAGGTGCCGCCGCCGGCGCTGCCCACGCCGAGGCCAGCGAAGATTCCAACGAAGGCGAGAATCGTGACGGGACTTGTGGCGGTCAGGACGAGGGTCGAGAAATACGCGCCGGCGAGATTCGGGGACGGACGAGCTTGGGCGGCTTGGGCGGGTGGGCGCGCGCGCAGCGTTTGGATACCGAGGTAGAGCAAAAAAAATCCGCCCACGAGTTGCAGGGCGGCGCGGTGCGAGACGAGCAGGTCGGTGAGTGCGGTGAGGCTGAAGGCGGCGACGAGGCCGTAGAGCGTGTCAGCGGTGGCGGCACCTAGGCCGGAGACGAAGCCGGCGAGGCGACCGTCGTGCAGCGAGCGGCGGATACAGAGCAGGCCGACGGGGCCGACAGGCGCGGCGATGGAGAAACCGATGAGGGTGCCTTTGAGGATGGGGTCCAAGGTTGGCTGGATAGGAGAGTAATTTTTAAACGCGGAGGACGCGGAGAGCGCGGAGGAAAAGGCGCGGAGAGATTTCACAAAAAACCCAACAGCGGGGGAGCTGTTGGGTGAGGGTTGGAACGAGTTGAGCGCTCAGAGCGAATCGACGTAGCGGGCGATGCTCACGATCTCGTAAGTGTCCTCGGAGTTGCCGGTCTTCACCTTGACGGTGTCGCCGGGTTTCTTGCCGAGGAGCGCGACGCCCATCGCGGTCTTGTAGGAGATGATGTTGTTGTCGGGGTCGCCGTCCCAAGCGCCGAGCAGGGTGTAGGTGGTGGTTTTGCCACTGGCCTTGACCGTGACGATGGTGCCGATGCCGGCTTGATTGGCGGCGGCTTCCTTGAAGTCGGTCACGCGGGCGCGGCCGAGTTCCTTTTCGAGGTTCGTCTTTTGCGCCATGAGGACGAGTTGGTCCTGCTTGGCCATTTTGTATTCGGAGTTTTCCTTGAGATCGCCGTGTTCGCGCGCGGTGGCGATGGCGGCTTTGTTCTCCGGGATTTTGACGCTCTTGACCGTCTCGTATTCCTGCACTTTGCGGTCGTAGCTCTCGCGGGAAACGAGGAGCTGCTCTTCCTTGCTCTCGGCATCGGCGGCGACGAGGGACTGGATCTTCGGGAAGATTTTGATGAAACGGGCGAGGAGGGACTTCTTGGTGAGTTCCTCGAAGCCTTGGTTCAACATCAGCGTGTTCGCGAGATCGCGGGCGGTCTCGGGATCGGCGGTCGAAAGCAAATCGGCGATGAGATCGGTGTCTTCGCTGAGGATGTCGCCGAGCGGGATGCGGCGCGCGCTGGCGGCTTGGAGCGCCTCGTAGTCGATGGCGAAGAAGATGGCGCTGAGAAGGCGCGGGGTGATGAGGTCGTTGAGGAGCTTCGCGAATTTCTTCGAGTGGCGGTTCTTGACGATCCAGAGCAGCACGGGGGCGCGGAGATTTTGCTCGGTCTGCCAGCGGGTGAGCGTGGCGGCGAGGTCATCGGCGTAGCCTTGCTCGATGAGGAAGTTGATGCACTCGGTGGTGAACTTACCCTGGGAGACCTTGAGGAGACCGAAGACGATGTCGCGGGTCTCGATCGGGTGCGTGGCGAGAATCAGCTCGAGAAAACGACTCTGGAAGTGAACCGGGATTTTTTCCGCGATGGCGGGAAGGTCGCGGGGGTTGGCGATGAGGCCGGCCTGCGAGGGCTCGAACACGGTCTCGGAGCCGACGAGCTTCGCGAGGTCGTCGCGGACGACGGCGCCGTAGAGGCGTTCGGAGGCGTCGAGCTGATTGCTGTCCTTGACGGATTCGGCGAGGCCGGCGAGGACGGCGGCGAGTTCGCCTTTTTCGGCTTTTTTCTCGGAGCCATCGACGAGTTCCTCGGCGAGGAGAATGCGGCGGCGGGCAGAGCGGGTGCCGTTGAACTGCTCGACGATCTCATCTTCGACGGAGACGGGCGTCTCGCGGATGATGTAGCACTCGGTTTTCTTGGCGGGAACGGAAATGCGGGAATCCTTGGCGACGGCTTTCTTGGCGACGGACCACCATTTCTTGAACTTTTCGTCGCCGACGACTTGGGCGAGGACGATCTCGATCTCGATGGCGGTGGCGGCGTTGTTGGGGTAGGCCTGCAGAGCTTCGACGACGAGTTGCGCGGGATTATCGGCGACGAGCTCGGCGATTTTTTTGGTGTCGGTCTCCTTGCGAACTAAGAGGTGCTTGGGTGGGAGCACGTCCATCGTGGTGACGCAGAATACAGGATCCATCGGATGGCCGGACTTGCCCTTAAAGTTGATAATGAGCTTCTGAGCGGCGTCGTCGTAGCGTTTGATCTGACCGAAACCCCAGCTGCGGTGAACAACGTAAGCATCCGGTTCCATCGCCTCCAATTTGGCTTTGGACGCTTTGAGCGTCGGGTTTTTGGCGATGATCGCGGAGACGGCTTCGGAATTCATGATTGCGTGAGTGAGGGGCTGAACGGGAGAGTTGAGGGGACAATGACTAACCCTGTCAACCTGAGTCTCGGACACCTTCGCGCATGAGCTCGCAAACTGAAACGAGCCGGCCCACGGCGTGGCCGGCGGCGGCGCAATTGATCGCGCGCTGGCTGGAGCGGCGTGAGCGAATCGACGCGCTCTTTGAGACGCTGCCAGGCAAGCTCGCCGGGGCTGAGCGGGCGCGCTGCCAGCATCTGGTCTTTGGCGTGGTGCGGCACGCGAGCCGGCTCGAACACGCGCTGGCGCGCCTGATCGCGCATCCGCCGCGGTATGCGACGCGGGCAGTGCTCTACATCGCGGGCTTTGAGTTGATCGAGGCCGAGGGCGAACACGCCGACAAGGGCATGGTCGCGAAGATCGTCCATCACGCCGTCGATCAGGCGAAGGTGCTTTCGAGTGCGGCCGAGGCGAAGCTGGTCAACGCCGTGGTGCGCAAACTCGCGCTCGCGCTGCATTCGCAGCTCGCGCCCAATCGGCTGGCGGCAGCGGCGGTGCTGGCGGAATATTATTCGCACCCCGAGTGGCTCGTGAGTCGCTGGCTGATCGATTTTGGCGCGGAGCACACGCGGACGTTGTTGAAATGGAACCAGACGCCCGCGCCGGTTTACGCGCGCTGGCGCGATCAGGAGACACCCGTGCCCGAGTGGCTGAAGCCGACGCAGTGGGCGGGATTTTTCGAGGTGACCTCGGGCCACTGGACGGAGGTCGAGGCGCTGCTGAAAAAGGGAAAACTTTACCTGCAAGACCCGGCCACGCGGCTGGCGGTGGAACTGCTCGCGCCGCAGCCGGGCGAGGCCGTGCTCGACGTTTGCGCGGCGCCCGGTGGGAAAAGCCTGCTGATCGCAGATGTCATGAAGACCGGCCGGATCGTGGCGATGGATTTGCCCGGCGAGCGGATCAACCGGCTCAAGGAAAACCTCTCGCGCATCGCGGACGTGGACGTGGCGCTCGTGCAGGCGGACATCGCCCGCGGCGGTTTCGCGCACCTCGAAGACCACAAGCTGCCGACGGAATATCCGGCGGTGTTGATCGACGTGCCCTGCACGAATACGGGCGTGATGCGCCACCGCGTGGACGTGAAGTGGCGGTTACAGGAAGGCGATTTTCACAAGCATGGCCGCCAGCAGCTCGAGCTGCTCCACGCGGCCTCGAAACTCGTGGCACCGGGAGGCCGGCTGGTTTATTCGACGTGCAGCCTCGACCGCGAGGAGAACGAGAGCGTCGTCAAAATGTTTTTCGAGAGCCGCGCGGGCAGCCCGTTCAAGCTGGAGAAACAAATCATCAGCCAGCCATGGGTGACGGGGCACGATGGCGCGGGCGCGTTTCTGCTGCGGAAAAAACTGTAGCCGAAACGCGGAAGTCGGGACGCGGAATTCGGAATACGGCCGGGGGCCCGGCGTGCGTTTACGGCACCTCGTAGACCTCGATGAGCGCGACGCCGGTGGTGTTGGCGACGCCGCTGATTTGAGCGGTGTAGCTGCCCGGCGAAACGGTGACGAGGAGGACGGCGTCCTTGGTAGCGGGCTCGAGCGCGAACGCTCCCACGGCGGCGAAGGCGGTTTTTAATTCGGCGGTGCCGCCCCAATTGTCATTCGTCGCGATAGGCGTGGCGACGCCGCTTTGATTGAGCGTCAGCGCGGGGTCGGCAAGCGGTCCGCCGACACCGAAACCGGCGAGAGTGGGACCGATGGCGCGGATGAGGATGGTCTTGGACGTAGCACCACCAATCACGAAGCCGGCGGTGAGGGTCGCGCCCGCGGGGATATGCTTGAGGACGGAGACATTGATGAGGCGTGGCGTCGCCGCGGTGTTGGATGCCGTCGGGGTGGCGTCGTAAATTTCCGCGAGGACCGTGCCAGTGGCGCCGGCCACTCCGGAGACAACAATGGAGTTGGAGGCGGTGGTGAGGTTGGCGGGAGCGAAAGCGGCGTCCTTGGAGGTGGCGGTGGTGTAGGGAAACGCTCCGACCTGCGCGATGAGACCGGTGAGTGCGGCCGTGCCGCCCCAGTTGTCGTTTTCGCCAGAGAGAGTGGCACCGGCGAAGAATTGAAGCTTGGGATCGGCAAGGGGATTCCCGACGCTAAACTGCGCGAGCGAGGGACCAGCGGCCCGGATGAGCAGTGGTTTCGCGCCAGTCGTGCCGGTGCCGCCGATGACGAAGCCGAGGGTGAAGCTGGCGTCAGGCGCATCGAGCGAGCTGAGGACGGAGAGGTTGATGATCCGGCCGGGATTGGGGGGCGGTTGCACGACAAGAGCTGCGGGCGAACTTACTGTCGTGATGCTGCCGGCGGAGACCGCCACAGTGTAGACTCCGGTATCGCTGATTGCGGATACCGGAATCGTGTGGGTGGGGTTGGTCGCGCCGGAAATATCGACGCCATCTTTGCGCCACTGATAAGAGAGCGTTTGGGAAGAAGAAGCTGCCACCGTGAGGGTGACGCGCGCGCCGGTCGTGACCGTTTGCGCGGCGGGCGACGTCGTGATGCTGAGCAGAAACGGTTGTGAGCCGGTGCGCCGGGCGTTTTGACGGTGCATCGGCCATGCACTCGCGGAAGGCGTCTCGGACGTGGCGAAGGCGTAGATTTTGCCATCGAGCGAAGTGAAATACAGCTTGCCGTTGGCAATGACGGGAGAAGAACGAATCCAGTCACCCGCTGCATAGACTCGAACCAGCTTGCCGGAGGAATCCACGAGATGCAGTTGCGCATCATCCGAACCGATGAACACACGCCCTGATGCGGTGACCAGTGGCGTGGTGGCACGAATGCCGGCGGCGGTCGCGTAGCTCCACTGGAGCGCGCCGGTGGTGGCGTTTAGGGCGTAGAGTTTACCATCGGTCGCTCCGAAATAGACCCCGCCTTCGACGCTAAGAGCGGCGGAGCCGGTGATGCTGCTCTGGGTGTCGAATTGCCAGCGCCGCGAACCGTCGGGAGCGATCGCGAAGAACACGCCTTCGACGCTGCCGAGGTAGAGCGTGCCGTCGGCGCCGATGGCCGGCGATGAACGGATCTCGCCGCCGAGGTCGAAACGCCATTTTTCCGTGCCGTCCGGCCGGAGCGCGACGAGGACGTGCGTATCGCTCGCGCCGATATAGACCATGCCGTCGGCGCCGACGACGGGAGAGCTATAGGTGGCGCCGGGAGCGAGGTAACGCCATTTTTCAGCGCCGTCGGGTTGCACGGCGTAGAGGTTGCCGCTGTCGGACTTGACGTAGATCGTGCCATCGGGAGCGAGCGCGGGCGCGGCCCAGACATTGCTGCCAGGTGCGAAACCCCATTTCAGAGTGCCGTCTGGCGCGTGGGCGTAGAGTTTGCCGTCGTTCGAGCCGGTGTAGAGGGTGCCGTCCGACGCGACGACGGTGGAGCCGAGTTCAATGGTATTGCCGGTTTTGTAGCGCCACCGGCGGGCACCGGTGCCGCCGTTTAATGCGTAAAGATAGTTGTCGTAGGAGCCGCCATAGACCGTGCCGTCTGCCCCGATTGAAGGGGACGTGGTGATACTAGCGTCTGTGACATACTGCCAGTCGGCATCGGTCAGCGAGAGCGTGAAATCCCCGCCGGCACCGGAGGCGACATCGACGGCGAAAGAATAGGTGGTCCCAGCGACGCCCGTGAACGAGAGGAAGCTATCAGTGTAGATCCCCGAGTCGTCATCGCTGCTGATCTTGGTGAGAGCATTGATGTCGTTACCGGTATAAACGGCGATGATGGGATCAGTGTTATAACTGACCGCGCTCAACTGGTAAATCCGCGTGGCGGGAGCAGTCCAGCGATACCAGAGCGAGCGCCCTTTGCCTTTGCCGTCGATCAGGGTTTCGCCGGGTTCGGGCGTGGCGCTCGCGTTGTTACCCCGGACCAGAAAGCTGGGGCCGGTCATGGCGCGCGCGGTGGCAAAGGCGTCGTAAGTGGGGCGGGAGTTGAGGCTGATGGAGACCGGGCCTTCCCCGCCGCGTTTGAGGGCGAGGGCGAATTGATAGGTGACGCCCGCCGTTGCTTGGAAGGTGACGCGGGCCGTGGGCGCGTCGTCATCGTCATTGGAGGCGACAGGGGTGAGGGCGTTGAGCGCGGTGCCGGTATAGACGGCGAGCACCGAATCGAAAAAAGTGCCGAGGCTGTCGATGGTGACGGCGGCGTCGGCGGGTGCGGTCCAAGACCACCAGAGGGAGGCGGTCGTGGCGACGTTGGCGTGGACGGGTTCGCCGGATTCATTGCCCGCACCGATATTCGAGGATCGCACGCGGGTGTTTTCCCCACTGAGCACGGCGCGGCGGGAGAAGTCGTCGTTAAAGGGGCGATTGTGCGTGGAGGATAGAGCGCGGGCGAGATTGAGGCGGCCGCCGGTTTGGACTTTGCCGCTGAACGCCGGGAGCACGTCGACGGAATTCAGGACGCGATTGATCCGCTGGCGATAGCTGTCGGAGGGAAAACGGGCGGCGAGCAAGGCGATGGCACCGGTCACATGCGGTGCGGCCATCGAGGTGCCGCTTTTGACGGCGTAGCTGTTATTGGTGCCGTAGCCGAGCGAGAGAATGGAGGCACCGGGAGCGGCGAGCTCCACGAGGCCGGCACCGTAGGTGGAAGTCGTCGCGAGTGCGTCGTTGCGGGTGGAGGCAGCGACCGCGATAATGTTGTCGAGATTGTAGGCGGCGGGATAGGTGGGTAAATCGGTGATCTCACTGCCGTCATTGCCGGCCGCGGCCACGACGATAATGGAGGCATCTCTGGCGCGGGTCAGTGCGTCGAACTCGGCCGATGAAAACGAAACCGACCCATAGCTGGCGTTGATGACCGAAACTTTGAGCGCAATGGCGCTGTTGATGGCGGAGATCGCGCCCGAGACCGATCCGACGCCGCGGGCGTCGAGAAATTTATAAGGCCGGATTTTGACGCTATGGGCGACCCCGGAGATGCCGACCCCGTTGTTGCCGACTGCACCGATGATGCCGGCCACGTGGGTGCCGTGGCCGTTGTCGTCGTTGGGCTGCAGCAGAATCGGCTGACCCGAAAACGACAGGGGATTGGCGACATTGGCGGCGATGTCCTCATGGGTTGTGCGCAGGCCGCTATCGATGACCGCGACGATCACAGGAGTGGCGGTCAGAATATCCCAAGCGTCGGTGGCATGGATGTCGGCGCCGACGGTGCCATTGCTCAGGCCGATATTTTTCAGCGCCCATTGCTCGCCACGGACAAAAGAAGGATCGTTCGGCGCGAAGCTGGCTCGAACGATGTTGTCGGGTTCGACATAGGCATAGGCACCTGACGTGACGAGCTGCTGAATGGCGGTTTCGACGTCTGCGCCCGCGGGCAGCTCGAGCGTGCGGATGCCCCCGAGGGCGGGAAACGATTGGGCGAGGGTCGCCCCGGCGGCGAGCTCGGCTTTTTCGACCGCAGTGGGATCAGTCTGGAGCGCCAAAGGTTTGGCGAGCACGCTGCGCTGGCGGTAGCCAAGTCTGATTTCTTGCTCGGTGATGGGCCGGTCTTCAGGTGCGGTTCGGGCTGTAATGGGGAACAGCGCAAATACAAAAACGGAAGTGAGCAGTGCGATGAGGGAGTGGCGAAGACGCATGGAGGGAGCGGAACCCGAAGCTGGATTTACAGTGAGTGATCACCACGAAAAAGAACCCCGGCACAAAGTCCGCGAACAACTCCGGCGAGGATCGAATCGGAATAGTTGGGAGAAAAGCCGCGTTACGGTATTTCGTAGACCTCGATGAGGGCGACGCCGGTGGTGTTGGCGACGCCGCTGACTTGGACGGTGTAGCCGCCGGGGGCGAGCGTCACGAGGAGGGCGGCGTCCTTGGAGGTGGCGTTCTTGAAGGAAAACGCGCCGACGCTGTCACCGGCGCTGGAGATGATGGTGTCGCCGGCCCAGTCGTCGTTCGAGTAGAGGAGCGTGGGGCCGCTATAGAGTTCGAGCTTGGGATCGACGAGCGCGCCGCCGACGCCGAAGGCGATCAGCGCGGGGCCGGCCGCGCGGATGAGCACGGTCTTCGCCGTGGCGCCGCCGATGTTGAAGCCGGCGATGAGGATGTCGTTGCCGGTGCCGACTTGGGTGCGGGCGGAGACGTTGATGAGGCGGGGCGTGGCCGCGGTGTAGGCGGCGGCGGGCGTAGC
>JANYBX010000486.1 GCA_025360615.1 Opitutia bacterium | reverse complement strand
ACCGGCTGGGCGATGATCGGCGGCTGGCCGCTCTTCACCGAGAACGCGCTCAAGTGGCAGCCCGGCACCGTCAAGTGCGTCGCCGTCGATGCCCTCCCCGCGCAGTTGAACTACATCCGCAGCGGCCACGTCCCCGTCCTCCTCGCGCAGCAATGCTACGAATGGGGTCACAAATCCGTGGAGCACCTCATCAACAAAATCGTCCTGAAAAAAGACCCCGCCGCCGTGCGCGATGTCAGCGCCCTCATCCCCGTCACCAAGGATACCGTGGATGCCTTCGCGAAAAACTGGGAAAAGTGGCTGCCGAAGTGATTACCCGCTAAAAGCGCGAAAACTCGCGAAAGAAGATCCCCGTGCTCCTCTACAAGGAAGAAAGCTATGCGATCATCGGCGGGTGTTTCTCAGTCTATAAAGACAAGGGCTGCGGTTTTACCGAGCCGATCTACCACGAGTGTCTCGAAATCGAATTCGATTTTCTAAAACTCCCGGTCAAATCGCAGCCCCAGCTCCCGCTCACCTATCGCGATCGACTGCTCGTTCACCGCTTCATCCCCGACTTTATCTGCCACGACAAAATCGTGCTTGAAATCAAAGCCACCAAAGCACTCGCCGACGAACATCGCTCGCAACTTCTAAACTATCTTCACGCCACCGGGCACCAACTTGGTCTCCTCGTGAATTTCGGCGCCTACCCAAAGCTCGAATACGAACGCATCGCCAACACCACCCGCCACCGTCCCCAATAACTCCGATTTTCGCGCCCTTTCGCGCCTTTCGCGGGCCAAAAAATTCCGTGCCCTACCTCGAATTCCGCCACCTCACCAAGCGCTTCCCCGGCGTCCTCGCGCTCAACGAAGTTTCCTTCTCCATCGAGCGCGGCACCTGCCACGCGCTCATCGGCGAAAACGGCGCCGGCAAAAGCACCCTCGGTAAAATCCTCGCCGGCGTTTACACCGCCGACTCGGGGAAGCTCCTCCTCTCCGGCCAACCCATCGCACCGCCCTCGCCCCTCGCCGCGCGCGAACTCGGCATCGCGATGGTCCACCAGGAGCTCGCCTTCTGTCCCAATCTCTCCGTCGCCGAAAATCTCTGCCTCGGCGATCTCCCGCGCCGCGCCGGTTTCGTTGACCGCACCGCCCTCCGCGCCCGCGCCCGCGCCATGCTCGCCACCGTCGGCGCCGACATCGATCCCGACACGCTCATCGGCACCCTCTCCACCGGACGCGAACAACTCGTCCAAATCGCCGCCGCCGTCGGCACCGGCGCGCAAATCATCGTCATGGACGAGCCCACCAGCTCACTCTCCGCCGCCGAGACCGCCGAACTTTTCCGCCTCATCCGCGAACTGAAATCCCGCGGCCTCACCCTCATCTACGTCTCGCACCGCATGGAGGAACTCTTCGCCTTGTGCGACCACATCACCGTCCTCCGCGACGGCCGCCACATCGCCACCGAACCGATCCCATCAACCACTCCCGCGCGCGTCGTCACCCAAATGATCGGCCGCGAACTCATCGCGCAAACCCCCGCGCACCTCACGCGCGAGCCCGGCCCCGTCCGCCTCCAAGTGCAGACCCTCGCCTCGCCGGGGAAATTTTCCGATATCAACCTCACCGTCCGCGCCGGCGAGATCGTCGGCCTCGCCGGCATCGTCGGCGCCGGCCGCAGCGAAGTCGTCCAAGCCCTCTTCGGCCTCGACGCCGCCGCCACCGGCGACGTCCGCATCTCCGACCGCGCACTCCCGCTCCGCTCCATCGATCACGCCCTCGCCGCCGGCCTCGGCCTCGTTCCTGAAGACCGCAAACGCCAGGGCCTCGTCCTCGGCCTCAACTGCCGCGAAAACACCGCCCTCGCCTCGCTCCCCGAACTCTCGCGCTTCGGCTGGATGCACCGCACCGCCGAGCGCTCCCTCGCCGAACGCTACGCGAAACGCCTCCGCCTCAAAACGCCCTCGATCGATGCGATCACCGCCGGCCTCAGCGGTGGCAACCAGCAAAAAATCGCGCTCGCCATATGGCTCGCCCGCGACTGCGACGTGCTCCTAATCGACGAGCCCACCCGCGGCGTGGACGTCGGTGCGAAAGCGGAAATTTATCAACTCCTCGACGAGCTCGCCTGCGAAGGCAAAGCCCTCCTCGTCGTCAGTTCCGAGTTGCCCGAGTTGATCGGCCTTTGCCGCCGCATCCTCGTGATGCGCGAAGGCCACCTCGCCGGCGAGGTGACCCGCTCCGATTTCACCGAAGCCACCCTCATGCGCCTCATGGCCGGCATTCCCGCCGCCGCGTAAGCCAAAGGTAGGGGCGGTTATCCCTAACCGCCCTCGTTCCACCCGGCCGCGCGTGAATTCCCATCGGCCCGGTCCGGCTCTGCGATTAGCGCTCATGAGCGTAGATTAGCGGTTTCCCTTCCGCCGTTTTCCGGCCTGATTTCCCCATGAGCGATTTCCTCTTCGCCCGCCGCAACCGCCTCAGTTCAACCCTCCCTCTGGCCGACACCCTTCTCGTCATCGCCGCCGGCGATCCGATCCCGCTGCCGGAAATCAGCGATCAAACTTATCCCTTCCGCAGCCACGCGGAGTATTTCTACGTCACGGGCCATGAATGTCCGAGCGGCATCGTCACCTATGATCCGCGCGATGACACGTGGCTGTCGTTCGTTCCCGCCATCACCGAAGCGGAACGCGTCTGGGAAGGTCGCACGCAACTTCCCGGCACGCCGCTCGCCGATTTTCCCGCGTGGATCACTGCCGGCGCCGGTCGCCCCGTGGCCAACCTCGGCGCGCGGCTCGCGCACGTCGGCTCCGATCCCGCGCGCACCGCCCGCATCCGCGAACATTTCATCGACTCCCGCCGCGCCAAGGATTCCTCCGAACTCGCGCTCATCCGCCGCGCCGCCGCCGCGACCGCCGCTGGTTTCGAAAAGCTCCCCTCGCTGCTCCGCCCCGGCATCACCGAGCGCGCACTTCAAATCGAACTCGAAGCCGAGTTCTTCCGCCACGGCGCCACGCGCCCCGGCTACGGCACCATCGTCGGCAGCGGACCAAATTCCGCCGTGCTCCACTTCGAGCCTTCCGCCCGCGCCGTGTGCGACGGCGAGTTCGTCCTCGTCGATGCCGGCGCCGAGATCGACCGCTACATGGCCGATGTCACGCGCACCTTCGTCGTGGGCGAACCGAGCCCGTTTCAACGCGATCTCTACCAAGTCGTGCTCGCCGCGCAGGAGCGCGCCATCGCGCGCTGCGTCCCCCGCGCCGAGTGGAAAACCATCCACCTCGCCTGCGCCGTCGATCTCGTGACCGGCCTCGTCGCAATGGACGTGATGC
>JANYBX010000469.1 GCA_025360615.1 Opitutia bacterium | reverse complement strand
CCGCTGCTCGGCGAAAACCGCATCATGGCGCGCCACGGCCTGCGCATTTTGCAGGAAACGAAGCGACCCGGCCTGCGCGCGCTCATGGAGATTGCCGGCGTGCGCCAGGGCCAGGCGGTCATGCCCGTGGACATCTCGTTTCGCCTCGGGCCGCGCATCAATGCCTCCGGCCGGCTCGCCGATGCCGCGCTATCGGTGGAGTTGTTGTTGAGCGAGGATTCAAAGTTTTGCGCGGAAACTGCGCAGCAACTGGAAGCGTTTAACCGCGAGCGGCAGGACATCGAGCGTGGCATCACCGAGGAAGCCGAGCAGATGATCGAGACGCAGTTTTCCCATCTGCCCGGCATCGTGTTGTTCAGCGAGAAATGGCACCCCGGCGTCGTCGGCATCGTGGCCGGTCGCGTCACGCGAAAATACAACCGGCCCTGCGTGGTGCTCGGCAACGAAGGTGAATTCGCCAAAGGCTCGGGCCGTAGCGTCGATGGCATTAACCTCGTCGAAGTGCTGGGCGTGTGCGCCGAACAACTCGCGAGCTGGGGCGGGCACCCGATGGCGGTGGGCGTCTCGCTGCTGAAGCCGCGCCTCGATGAATTTCGGGCGAACTTTGCCGCGGCTGTGCGCGCGCACGTGGGCGGGGATATTGCCGAGGCGGAATTGAAAATCGCCGCGTGGCTGACGCCCGAGCAAATCCGCGAGCGACTGATGGAGGAAGTCGAGGCGCTGCATCCCTTCGGCCAGGGCAACCCGGAGCCGATTTTTGGCGTGCGCGGCGTGGTGCTGCGCCAGCGGCCGATCGTTTTCAAAGACCACCATTTTCGTTTCACCTTCGACGATGCGCAGGGCCGTCGGCTGCACGGCGTGGCGTGGAAGATGGCGCAACGAATGCCGCCGCTCGGTGTGCCGTTGGATTTCGCGGTAGAGATGGCGTGGAATCATTTTAACGACCGGAAGCTGCTCCAGCTCGAGTTGATCGACTGGCGTGCGGCGGCGGGGTAGGGCGGATGATCCTCATCCGCCGCTGCGACTCGGCCCATTGATGAGCTGAGCGCAACCGGCGCGTTAAGGATAACGCGCCCCACCTTCACACCGCCCAATCCCGCAGCCGTTTCGAAGCGGTGCGACTCGCGGTGATTTTCGTGCCGTCCTTCATGCGCACGAGCAACTGCGAGTTGTCCACCGGCTCGATCGCCTCGACGAAATCGAGGTTCACGATGTGCGAGCGATGCACGCGCACGAAATGCGCCGCGTCGAGTCGCGCCTCGAAATCGCCGAGCGGCAGGCTCACGAGCAGGGTTTTCCCCCGCGCGCGCACCGCTGCATAGTCGCCGTCGGCCTCGATGCGTTCGATTTCGCGCACGGCCACCGGCACGATGCGTCCGCCATCGCGAATCAAAATCCGATCGAGCGGCGCACCGGCCGTCGCGCCGAGTGCCGCGCGCGCGTCTGCGACGGCCGGTCGGGCGTCTTTTCTCTCGAACGATTCCCGGGCGCGGTCGAGCGCTTGTTGGAGGCGGGCGCGGCCAAAGGGTTTGAGCAGATAGTCGAGCGCGGCCAGCTCGAAGGCCGCGATGGCGTGCCGGTCGTGGGCGGTGGTGAAAATCACGGCGGGCTCGTGCGTGAGGCGCTTGAGCACGTCGAGGCCGGAGAGTTCGGGGAGGTTGATGTCGAGGAAGACGAGGTCGGGTTTTTCCTCGTTGATGAGTTCGACGGCGGCGAGCCCGTCCGCGGCCTCGCCGATGATTTCCAGCCAGTCGGCGCCAGCCAGCATGTCGCGGAGGGTTTTTCGCGCGAGCGGTTCGTCTTCGACGATGACGACGGTGCGTTTCACGTCGCGTCTCCTTCGTTGTCGGCGGATTCGGCGGGCAGGGAAAGCGTCACGCGAAAACCTTTCCCGGGCGCGGTCTCGGTGGCGAGGGTGGCGTTCGCGCCGTAACGCACGCGCAGGCGTTCGCGAATGGCGCTCAGGCCGACACCCGTCGCACGCGCAACGGCCGCCGGCTCGGCGCCGGGGCCGTCGTCACCCACGGAGATTTCGAGCCGGCCGCCGCGCACGGCGCCGCGGATCGTCACGTGGCCGCCGTCGCGGCGCGGGGCGATCGCGTGGTGGAGGGCGTTTTCCACGAGCGGCTGGACGCTGAACGCGGGTAATTCGCAGGCTCGCGCCTCCGGTGAGACGTCAAGGCTGGTGCGGAGCCGTTCGCCGAGACGGAGGCGCTCGATGGCGAGGTAGTCGTCGATGAATTTCAGCTCGTGCGCGAGCGAGACCTCGTCGGTCGAGTCGCGTTTCACGTCGAGCACGCGGCGGAGCAGCGCGGCGAATTGCAGCAACGCCTCCTCGGCGCGAAGCGGATCCTCGCGGACGAGCGCGGTGATGGAGTGGAGGCTGTTGAAGAGAAAATGGGGATCGAGCTGGCCGCGGAGCACGAGCATCTCGGCGCGGGTGCGCGCCGCCTCGGCCTCGGCGGTGGCGACTTCCTTGGCGCGCAGTTCGCCGAAAACGCGGACGATGTGAAACACGGCGGCGTGAACGCCACAAATCAGCGCGGCGAAGACCAGTTGCCAGCCGAACGATTGGGCCGCGATGTCGCGCGCTTGTTTCGGCCCCGCGGTGAGCGCGATCCACGCGTAGAAAACGACGTGCCAGAGCGCGACGTAACTGAAGACGAGACCAAACTCGGTCGCGACGATCTGGAATGCGTTCCATCGCTGCCAAGGGAGGCGCCCGGCGAGCCGCCAGACCAGCGCGCCGAGCACGATGCCCGGCACGAGATAATTGGCCGTATAGAAAATCGCCAATGCGTAGTTCGGCGCGGAGGACTGTCGCATTCCGACCGTGTAGAGGACGAAGAGCGGCAGCCAGCCCGCGACGTAGAGCAGGGTGCCTTGGGTGCGGGTGAGCGGTGCTTTCATGGCGCGGGGGGCTTCTCAGCGAAGACCGTCACCGTGGGCGTGACGAAAATAAAATTCGGCCAGCTGCGCCGCACGTTGCCCATGCTGGCGAGCCGGAGTTCGCGCGCATACTCGGAGGCGTGGCGAATGTCGGTGAGTGCGACGCGGCCGCCGGGTTTGAGGACGCGGCAAATCTCGCGCACGGCTTGGGCGCGACCCGCGGGTTCGTAGATGTTGTGGAGCGCCCAGCTCGACAACACGACGTCGAAGATGCCGTCCTCGAAAGGCAGCGCGCGGGCGTCGCAGTCGCGCAGTTCCACGCGCTCGGCCACGCCTTCGCGCCGGAGATTTTCGCGCGTGGCATCGGCGCTGTTGCCGGCTTGATCTTCCTTTTTCCACAGGTCGATGCCGATGGCTTGCCCTGTCGTGAGCTGTCGGGCGGCGCCGATCAGCATGAGGCCGTGGCCGCAACCGACGTCGAGCACGCGCTCGTCGCCGCGCCAGGAAAACGTGGCGAGCAAGCGATCGCGCAGGCGGAGTTTGCCGACCTTGCTGCCCCAAAACATCACGCCGGCCGTCGCGAGACAACCGATGCTGGCGGTGATTCCCCGCAGGGCCCACGGACGCAGCCAGCCGATCTGGCTCGTGGCGGGAAGAATGCACAGGACAATTCCCGCGCAAAGTAACGCCAAACCGCCGAGGGCGAGACGACGCACGACGAGTGGTGCATCGAGACCATAGTCTGCTTTTGATTTCATGGATTGGGCGGGAGTCAGTTTTGCGGAGTGAGCGAGGGCAACAAGGCAAACTTTACCCAGCCGTAGTCGGGCTCGAGCGCGAGCGCTTTTTCCCACGCGGCGCGGGACGCGGCGATATCGCCGGTTTGTTTTTTGGCGATGCCCAGCCAAGTGAGCGCATCGGCGCGGCCCCAGTGCGGGCCGGAGGCGGAAGCGTCGGCCTTGGCGAACGCGTCGGCTGACTGCTGGAGAAGTTTTGTCCCGGCGGCCGCATCGCCACCGAAAGCGGCGGGCGTGCTGAGGAGCGAAATGCCGCGGAAGAGGAGCACGCGCGGATTTCCCGGCAAGGATTTGTCGGCGCGCGCGAGGAGCTGGTTCGACTTCGGACCGAGCGTCATGCCGGACAGGCCGCCTTTCAGTCCGATGAGTTGGCCGAGAATGGTGCCGCGCAACGCCGCGGCTTCGGATTCCCACGGTTCACCTTTCACGCGTTCGAGGAGGGCGGCGGATTTTTCGAGTTCGGCCACGATGGCTTCCTTGTTGTTCGCGGCGCGGAGCGGGGAAGTCGCCGCGTAGTGCGCGAAGGCGCGTTCGTAGAGGAGCGCGGGATTTTTGGGATCGGTGGCGAGTGCGGCGTCGAGGGGCTTCAGGGCTTCGACGAGCGGGGTTTCGCTGGCGGTGAGATACGCGTGTTCGATGGCTTGTTCGGTCTCGGCCGTCGTGGGAGCGGCGTGGAGCGTGGCGATGAGGGCGAGGGCAGGGAGGAGCAGTTTTGTTTTCATGGATTTTGATTAGTTGAATTGCAGGGAGAAACCGAAATAGACGCTGCGGTTGAAGAGGCTTGGGGTGCGCTGGCGCTGCGAAAAATCAGGGGTGTATTCGTAGGTGTAGGTGTTGCGGCGATTGAGGGCGTTGTTGACCGAGGCGTAGAGCACGAGGCTGGTGTGGGAGTTGAGGCGGTAGTAGCGGCTCGCGGAGAGATCGAAGCGGAGGAGCGAGGGCAGCCGCTCGGAAAACGGCGCGTCGTAGAGCGGCATGAAACCGCCCGCGCCGTCGGGCGCGCCGCCGGCGATGGGCGTGATCGGGCGGCCGCTGGCGTAGCGCGCGGCGGCGCTGACGATCCAGCTGTGAAACGCGCGGTCGACGATCAGCGTGGCGGTGTGGTGAACGTCGAACGCGGCGGGTGCGAGGCGGCCGCTGTCGGGATCGGTGCGGCGCGTATCGACGTAGCCGTAGGTCAGGCGCCCACTCGCCGCGAAGGGCAGCGACGATTTCAAGAAGATGTCGAAGCCATCGGCATGGCCGGTGCCGCGGGCAACGGGGAGATAGGCGCGGTTGAGCGAGACGAGATCGGAGTAGTCCTTGGTGTAGACCTCGACGCGGGCGAGACGGTCGCCTTTGCCGAGCTGGAGCGAGGCGATGAGCTGGTTCACGCGCATCGGCGGCAGCACGACGCGGCCGGCGGGACTGAAGAAATTATACGCTTCCGGAATTTGATGATAGACGCCGCCCGCGAGTGAAAGCGTGACGGCCTTGCGCGGCTCCCACGCGAGCGAGAGGCGCGGGTCGGCCGTCGTGCGGTGCGTGAGCGTGGAGGAATCGGCGCGCACGCCGACGACGGCGCGCACGTGCGGTGCGATGACGGCGTCGGTCTCGGCGAACGCGCCGAGACGCGTGGAGTCGAGCGGAGCAGGAAAAAGTCCGCCGGCAAACGTGCCGCTGGGCGGGAGCAGTTTGGCGAGCGTGGTGTGCTCGCGAGCGCCATCGAGGCCGGCGGAGAGTTGCACGCG
>JANYBX010000369.1 GCA_025360615.1 Opitutia bacterium | reverse complement strand
AAAAGAGGCTTTTCTCCTCTGCGCTCTCCGCGTCCTCCGCGTTTCAATTGCGCCTTTTATTTAGGTTGAACGGAACGACCGCTGATTTTTTCACCACAGAGGCACGAAGACACAAAGCCAGAAGGGAGTTTACAATTTCTGGAGGGCAGAACCCAAACGCACCATCCGTGAACCCCATCATCCGCTTTGCCTCTGCGATCTGTCTCGGCGCTCCGCGTGCTGCTCCGTGGTGAAAAAAATGCCGGAATAAATTTCGGCGTGCGCCGCCTCCCTCCGTGCGCCATGTCCGAATCCGCTTGAGCAAGTCTTCCGCCCACCCTCGCGCCGTCGGCCAGCTTTTCCTCGCGGCGCTGTGCTGGAGTCTCGGCGGCCTCCTCATCAAGCGCGCCGACTGGCCGCCGCTCGCGGTCGCCGGCGCCCGCGGCGCGATTGCCGCGCTGTTTCTCCTCGCGCTCAACCGCCGCGCGCTCCGCTTCACGTGGTCTCCCCTCCAGCTCGGCGCCGCGCTCGCCTACGCGGGCTGCACCATCCTGTTCGTCGTCGCCACGAAGCTCACCACCGCAGCCAACGCCATCCTCCTCCAATACACCGCTCCCGTCTGGGTCGCGCTGTTCGGCGCCTGGCTCCTCGGCGAACGCACCACGCGCGCCGACTGGGCCGCCCTCGCCGCGGTGTTCGCCGGCATGGCGTTGTTTTTCTCCGACGACCTGCAGTTCGCCGGCCTGTTGGGAAACATCATCGCCGTGCTCAGCGGCGTCGCATTCGCCGCCATGACGCTGCTGATGCGGAAACAAAAAAACTCCTCCGCCATCGAGTCCATCATCCTCGGCAACGCCCTCGCCTTCGCCGTCGGCCTGCCGTTCATGGCGACCGCGCCGTCGCTGCCGTCGCGCGATGGCTGGCTCGCGCTCTTGCTGCTGGGCGTCGTGCAGCTCGGCCTTTCCTATCAACTTTACTCGCGCGCCATCCGCCACGTCACGGCGCTCGAGGCCGTGCTGCTACCGGTGGTCGAGCCGGTCCTGAATCCCGTCTGGGTGTTGCTCGCGCTGGGCGAACGCCCGAGCCCGCGCGCCTTGGCCGGCGGAGCCATCGTGCTCGGCGCCGTCACGCTTCGCGCCGCCGCCACGTTGCGCGCGCGGCGGGAAACTTCCTGAGTCCGGCCCGGTCGCAACTTCACCCATGCGCCGCCATCTGCTCGCCCTGTTGCTCTGCGCCGCGCCGGCGCTCGTCCGCGCCGAACCCGAGACCGTCGTGCTGCTGCACGGGCTCGGCCGCAGCGCGTGGTCGATGGCGCGGCTCGAGCATACCCTCGCGCGCGATGGCTACCGCGTCGTTAACCTCTCCTACCCGTCACGCACCGTGCCGCTCGAAACGCTCGCGCGCGACTGGCTGCCCGCGCAGTTGCACGCACACGCGGCCGACACCGCGCCCCGCCTGCACTTCGTCACCCACTCGATGGGCGGCATCGTGCTGCGCCTTTACCTGCGCGACCACGCCCCCGCGCACCTCGGCCGCACTGTCATGCTCGCACCGCCCAACCAGGGCAGCGAAATCCCCGTGCGTTTGAAAAACTTCCCGCCGTTCCGCTGGTTCACCGGCGTCAACGGCCTCCGGCTCGATCCCGCCGCCACCAGTCTTCCGCGCTCGCTCGGCCCGTGGCCCGCCACCGCCGGCGCACTCGGCGTGATCGCGGGCGACCGCTCGCTCAATCCGCTTTTCTCCGCGTGGCTCCCCGGCCCCGACGATGGCAAGGTCGCCGTCGCCAGCACCCATCTCGCGGGCGAAAGCGCCCATCGCGTCGTCCCTCATTCGCACACGTGGCTGGCTTGGCGCGCCGACACCGCGCGACTCATCGCGCAGTTTCTGCGAACGGGGAATTTTACCGCGAACTAACGCCCGCACCGTGTCATCCGCGCATTCGCCAGTTGCGCTTTCCCCGGCGAGCCGCACGAATGCCCCGCGATGATGGCACCCCCGGATCACCTCCGCTCCGTCCCCCGTTTTGCCGGCAAACTCCGCCCCCGTGCCGGCGCGCCCACGCCCAAAATCTGAACCAGCACCGCTGTCTTCAGGGCGCCTCGTCCCCATGTCAGTGTCGACCTTCCCCACCGCTCCCGAACTGCACGGCCACCTGTCTTCCGATGCGCCGGACCCCGACGGCGGCGTGAGCTGGCCGACCGTCACGCCCGAGTTTTATCGCCAAAATCCCTTTCGCCAAACCGGCCTCCGCATTTTGGCGGGCCCGCGCGAAATCCTGAAACGCGTCGATCAGCTGAAACTTTCCCACGAGCTCGGTGCGCTTCCGAGCCGGTGGGCGTTTGCCCCCGCCGAGTCGCTGCCCCTCGATGAAATCCGCGCGGCGGCCCAGGTGCTCCAAAATCCCCCCGAGCGCCTGCTGCACGAATTTTTCTGGTTCTGGCCGGAGCATTATCCGCAGGACGGGCCGGATCCCGCGCTCGACTGCCTCGCCGAAGGCGACACCGGCCGCGCCGGCGAAATCTGGAGCGCCGCCGCCTCCGAGGGCCATGAGGTCGCGTGGCACAATCTCGCCGTCTATCACCACCTGCTCGCGCTCGATTGGGAAAAAGATCCCGAGCGCGACGACGCCTCGCTCGGCGAAATCTGGCGGCAGGCGCTGAACTACTGGCTGCAAATCGCCGCGAGCGAAAAAATCTGGGCCCGCCTCCAAGCCCGCGTCGATGCGCTGGGCGACGCGCAGCTCACCGCCGCATCGGTCGCGCGCCTGCGCACCGGCTTCCTCGATGCCATCGCCCAAATCAACGCCGCCCTCGCCTGCCGGCACGCCGAGCGTGGCCGCCTGAGTCGCGCCGCCCTGCACGTCTCCCTCGTGGCGGAGATTTTCCCCGGCGCTCCCGCCCGCGTCGCCCCGCTCCTCGAGCACGCGGCGCTGCCCGCCGCCCGCCGCCTCGCGGCCCGCGGCGAAAAAGCCGCGCACGACAGCATGGCCGCAACCGGCGCCGGGTTGGGCGCGGCGACCGCGCTCGTCCACGAATCCGGCCATGACCTGCGGCTCCTCGCCACCCTGGGCGGCGCTTCATCCGAATTTTTTCGCGAGCACGTCCGCCTCTTCGCCAGCACCGTGCTCGATGGCGTCGTCCGCTACCAGCGCGAGACCGCCGACGATCGCGGTTGCCTGCCCTTGCTGCGCTACCTGCTGGACCTCTCCGTGCCGCGCGAGCTCGCGCGGAGAATCGACGATGCCCACACGGTCATCCAAGCCAACGCCCTCGGGAAAAAATCCGGTGCCACGCCCGCCGATCCCGCCTCCGCCACCGAGGACGAACTCGCGACGCATAATGAGGTCTTTCGTCTGATCGTGGAAACGCTCATCCCCGGCCTCGACCGCCTCGGCCTCATGGAATCCGCCCAGCAGGCCTATGCCGCCCGGCTCGCGGCTTGGTTGAGAACTCTCGCCGTGGACGTCTGCCGCCAGGAAGACGAACTCGACTGGCCCATGGAACTCATGGCCACGGCTCTCGAACTGCCGTGCGATCTGCCGACCCTCAGCGCGCTCGCGACCACGCGAAACCAAATCGAGCGCGACTTTCACCTGCGCCGGAAAAAAGCCGTCCAGCTCGAGGTCGCCGGCCGCTCCCTCGTCATCAACATCCACGGCATCGCCCTCGACGGCCGGTGGCTCACCGCCGATTCCATCACCGGTATCCGCCACGGCCGCATCCCCGCCGACGGCGAAACTCCCGCGCGCTCCGTGATCGGGTGGCGCTCGGCCGACGCGGAGTTCGAGATCAACGAAACCACGCTCCTCTCGCGCGCCGAAACCGCCGGCGACGACTACGCCCGCATCATCGCCGCGTTGTATTATTTTATCGCCCCGCCGCTCATCGGCCGCCTCGTCGCCACCCTGCGCGCCGGCCAGCCCATGACCATCGGCCAGCTGCAACTCGACCGCACCCACCTCACCATCGCCCCGGCCGGCACCCGCTTTTTCAAGCGCGACATCGTCGTTCCCTACGGCCGCATCGCCCACCGGATTCAAAGCCACCAGCTCGTTATTTCCAGTCTGGAAAATCCAAAGCCGCTTGAAATGGTCGATCTCATGCAAACGTGGAACGCCATCCTCCTCGGTCCCGTGATCGACCAACTCGCCCTCGCGTAACCGCCCGCCCATGCCCGCCCCCGGCTTCCTCCAGCAAGTCTTCGCCCGCGCGCCCAAGTCCCTCGCCCGCCTGCCCGAGGTGCCCGTGGATCGCGCGCTGGAGGAACTGCGCGGCTGGCAAACCTCCCGCGCCGGGGCCACTCCTCCGCCCGCCGCCGCGAGTCCCGCGCCCTCGTCCGATGCCCTCGGCGCGACGCTCTGCCATCTCGCCACGCACGTGTGGCGCGCGAAAAATAAAATGGTCGATCCTAAAACCGGCCAGCCGCTCGACGAGATGAAGCGCGCCTACCGCCACGTCGAGGGCGCGATCGACACGCTCGTCCAGATGGAGGTCACGATGAATGACTGGTTGAACCAATCCTACGATGTCGGCCTGCCCGTGAAAGTCCTCGCCTTCCAGCCCACGCCCGGGGTCACGCGCGACACCGTCATCGAGGCGGTGCGCCCCGCCGTCGTCTGGAAAAACCAGTTGTTGCAGCTCGGCGAAGTCATCGTGGGCACGCCGCCCGGCAGCGCGCCCACCCCGCCGGTTTCCCAGTGATGAATCGCACGACCATCGACTACGGGATCGACCTCGGCACCACCAACAGCGCCATCGCGCTGCTCGCCGGCACCGGCACCGAGATCATCAAAAATAATCTCAACAACGACATCACCCCCTCCGCGATCTACATCAACCGCGGGGGCAACCTCTGGGTCGGCCAGGCCGCACGCTCGAAGATCGTCGACGAACGCGCCGAGGAAGATGTCGCGCTCGATTTCAAGCGCCGCATCGGCACCGGCTACGAGTATGAGTTTCGCGCCAGCGGCCGGCGCATGTTGCCCGAGGCGCTCTCCGCCGAGGTCCTCAAGTCGCTCCGCGGCGATGTCGCGCAGCGCAAGGGCGAGGATATTTCCGCCGCCGTCATCACCGTGCCCGCCGCGTTCGAGCTGCACCAATGCGAAGCCACCCAGCGCGCCGCGCGGCTCGCCGGTTTCACCGTCGCGCCATTGCTGCAGGAGCCCGTCGCCGCGGCCCTCGCCTACGGCTTCCGAAAACTGGATGCGAAGGCCTACTGGCTCGTGTTCGATTTCGGCGGCGGCACCTTCGACGCGGCGCTCATCCGGTCCAACGAGGGCAGCATGACGGTGGTGAACCACGCCGGGGATAATTTCCTCGGCGGCATCGATCTCGACTGGGCCATCGTCCACGAGGTCCTCGCGCCCCGCGTCGCGAAGGAGTTCGCCGTGGCCGAGTTCGTCCGCGGCTCCGAAAAATATAAATATGACTTGCTCCGCCTGAAGGCCGCCGCCGAGACCGCCAAGATCGAGCTCTCCACGAAGGAGGTCACGTTCCTCGAAACCACGCTGCGCAGCGTCGGCGCACAGACCGTCACGTTCGAGACCGAGATCACGCGCGCCGAAATCAGCCGCGCCGTCGAGCCCATCATCGTCAAGGCCGTCGCCATCGCCAAGCGCGTGCTCGCCGCCAAGGGCGTCGCGCCGTCCGCCGTCGAGAAGGTCGTCTTCGTCGGCGGCCCCACGCTCGCCCCGTATTTTCGCGACATCGTCGCCGCGCAGCTCGGCATTCCCTTCGACAGCACGGTCGACCCGCTGACCATCGTCGCGCGCGGCGCGGCTATCTTCGCCGGCGGACAGCGGCTCGCGCCCGTCCCGCGCAGCTCCGCGCCGATCAGCCAGTTTTCCCTCGATCTCATCTACAAGCCCATCGGCGCCGACCCGGAGCCGTTGATCGGCGGTCGCGTCACCGCCTCCTCCGGCGCCAGCCTGCAGGGCTACACCATCGAGCTTTCCAACCAGCAGTCCAAGTGGCGCGGCGGACGCGTGCCGTTGAATGAAAAAGGCGCGTTCCAACTCACCGCGCGCGCCGATCAAGAGGTGAAGAACACCTTCGTCCTCGAGCTCCGCGATTCCACCGGCGCACCTTGCCCCGTCATCCCGTCGCAGTTCGACTACACCGTCGGCGTCGGCGTCGAGGAGCAACCCATCATCAACAATCTCGGCGTCGCCATGGCCGACAACCGCGTGACCGTGCATTTCACCAAAGGCCAGGGTCTCCCCGCCAAATGCACCAAGACCTACCGCACCTCCACCGCCGTGCAAAGCGGCGCTTCCGGCAGCGTCGTGAAAATCCCCATCGTCGAGGGCAACCACGAACTCGCCGATCGCAACGTCCTCATCGGCAGCCTCGACATCGCCTCCGACAAGGTCACCCGCGATCTTCCCGGCGGCAGCGAAATCGAAGTCACGCTGCACATGGATGCATCGCGCATCCTGACCGTGGTCGCCTATGTGCCGCTCCTCGACGCGGAGTTCCCCGCGAAAATCGCCCTCGGCGGCAAGCTTCGCCAGCCCGACGTCGCCGTGCTCTCCCACGAGTTCCAGCGCGAAATGAATCGCCTGCTCGCCCTCCCCGCCGGCTTGGATGAAACCCGCGACGCCCCGATTCTCCAGCGCCTGCGCGCCCTCGCCGCCTCGCCCGCCGTCGCCACGCTCGGCCAGGATCTCGCGCGCCCCGGCGTCGGCTTCGACACCCTGCTGCAAAACGAGCGCGCCCTGATCGAGTTCAAGCTCCAGATCGACGCCCTCGCCCCGCTCGCCACCTGGCCGCTCCTCGTGCAATCCGCCCACGGCTGGCTCGCCGATCTCAGCGCCCTGGTCCGCCCGCATGGCACCGCCGAGGAAAAATCCCGCGCGCAAATCCTCCGCGAGCACGTCGAGGCCGCCATCGCCGAGAAAAAATCCGACCGCCTGAAAAAGAAAATCGACGAGGTCTCCGACCTCCACTCCTCGATCCTGTATCGCCAGCCTTCATTCTGGAGCAGCCACTTTGCCGCCCTCGTCGAAAGTCGCGCCCAAATGAGCCAGCCCGACCAAGCCGCCGAGCTGATCGAGCGCGGCCGCGCCTGCGTGGAACCGGCGCAAATCGAAGAACTCAAAAACGTGATCTATCTCCTGCAAGACTTGCTCCCCCCGCAAGTCGTCGAGCGCGCCCGCCGCGGCTACGACTCGTCGCTCCTCGTTTAACCCGCGCCCACCATGAAGGATTCCCCCGACGGCTCGATCGCCCTCAGCCTCCGCCTCATCAAGGTGAATGAATTCGCGCGCCACGGCCGGCTCAAGGAGGCGAAAGCCCTGCTCGCGCCCAACGGGGTGCCTCCGGAAAATCCCATCGAGCTGGAAACCTTCGCCGGCCTCGTCACCCGCGAGGGCGACTACCCGCGCGCCCTGCGCCTCTGGCAAACGCTCCTCCAACGCGATCCTCGCCACGCCGAAGCCCGGCGCATGATCGACGCCCTCGAAGTCTGGATGGCCCGTCCACCGTGGTTTCAGTTTCTCCCCGTCGGAGCCGGGGCCGCGCTTCTGCTCCTCGTCGTGGTGGCCTGGTGGACATTCAGCGGCAAACGCCCCGCTTCACCCGTGAATGCGCCCAGCCCGTTGGTCGCCGCGCCCACCACCATTCGTCCCACGAATGGCACCACGCCGCCTCTGGCGCCGCCCACGTCCGCTCCCGCTGCGGCCAAGCCGAAGGAAGATCCTCCCGCCGTAAAATTCCAACTGGCTCCGACGCCGAGGCCGAAAAAATAGCGACCTCTTCCAATGGAGGCGGGGTGCCCCCACCCCGCAAAACCGCCGCCCGCCCGCTCCCGTCACCCTTTCTCCGGCGGCTTCATCTGGATCAAAATATTCGCCGCCGTGATCAACCCGCCGCCGGCCAGCAGGGTCCACGTCGCCGACTCGTTCGGATAATTAATCGCCGCCCACGCGGAAAACAGCGCGGGCAAAAACAGCGCCATCACCGAGCCGAACACCGGCTCCACGCAGTAGATCAACCCCGCCTCCGTCGCCGTGATTTTCGGCTGCCACGTGTTCATGAGGCCAAACGCCCCGAGCGTGCAGAGCGCCGTGAGCATGCCCGTTAACCCGAGCCACGCCGGTGAAGTCCACGGCGCGAGGAGCGCACCGGCCCCCGGCGCGGCCGCACCCGCGAGCGCGCAGAAAACCACCGCCTCAGTCGCGAACATCACGAGCGTCAGCTCAAACGCGCGGTTGGCGGAAAACTCTTTTTTCTCCAGCCACAAAATCTGCCCCATAAAAAATACCGACGAAGCCAGCGTCTCCCATTCGCCGCGCCCGAACTGCAGTTCGCGCCAGTTGAAATTCCCCAGGATCGCCACCCCCGCGAGCACCAGCGCGCAGCTCGTCCACACCCGCGCACCCGGGCCGCGCCGCGCCCGCACCGCGAGATAGATCGGGATCATGATCGCATAAAATTGCGTGAGAAACGCCGAGGTGCTTGCCGCCGTGTAGTGCAGCCCGTCGCTCTGCAACAACGTCCCCAGCGCTGCGAACACCCCGATCGTCACGCCCTGTTTCCACTCGCCAGCCGACACGCGCCAGAACCCCCGCGGCTTCAGCGCCACGAGCACCACCGCGCCGAGCAGAAAACGCGGCGCCAGCGTATAGAGCGTCGCAAACCACGCGCCTCCCTCCGGCACCAGCCGCACGTTCAGCAGCAGCAGACTCTTGATGAGCGGAAAACTCAGCCCCCAGAAAAAATTTGCCACTAGTAGCATGAGCAGCGCCCGGGAACGTTGCGGGTGGGAAGCGGAAGACATCGCGCGAGTGAGAGCGCGCACCCTGTCCCCCGCCCCGCGCACCGCCAAGCCGAATCCCGGTAGCGCCGGTCTCCGACCGGCGCCTCCGCGGCGCTCCACGCCTCGGCCTCTTCCGCCGCCCGCTCGCTCACCC
>JANYBX010000179.1 GCA_025360615.1 Opitutia bacterium | reverse complement strand
GAAATGTTGGAGGGGCGCTCGACCATGTAGCTGGAGAGTTCGCGGTGGAGCTGGCGGTTGAGGTCGTCGACTTCCTTGTCGCGCGGCACGACGGCGCGGGCGCGCTCCGGATCGCGGTCGATAAACGCGGTGAGACCTTCGCGCAGCATCTCGAGCGCCATGGTGGCCATGCGGGGAATATCGACGTAGGGCTTGAGCTGCGGCTCGGTGCCGAGGTCGATGGAGCGGCGGCAGATGGTGACGGCTTCGTCGCCGACGCGCTCGAGGTTCTGGGAGATTTTCATCGCCACGGTGATCAGGCGGAGATCGGTGGCGAGGGGGGCCTTGGTGAGAAGGTGGATGGCGGTGTCGTCGATCTCGATTTCGAATTGGTCGAGGATGTTGTCGTCCTGCTGGACTTGGCGGGCGAGGGCCTCGTCACGATCAACCAGCGACCGGATCGCGCGCGCGACCGCAGACTCGGCGTGGCTGGCCATCGCGAGCAGGCTGTCCTTGAGCTTGGTCATCTCTTCGTCGAAGTGGGTCATGGTGGGTAAAAGGGGTCGGAGATTAGCCAAAGCGGCCGGAGACGTAGGCCTCGGTCTGGGCGTGGGCGGGGTTCATGAAGATGCCGCGCGTGTCGGCGTATTCGATGAGTTTGCCGAGATAGAAAAACGCCGTCTTGTCGGAGCAGCGCGCGGCTTGCTGCATGTTGTGCGTGACGATCACGATGGTGAACTGTTCGCGCAGGCTCTGGATGAGTTCCTCGACCTTGGCGGTGGCGATGGGGTCGAGCGCGGAGCACGGCTCGTCCATCAGGATGATCTCGGGCTCGACGGCGATCGCGCGCGCGATGCAGAGGCGTTGCTGCTGGCCGCCGGAGAGACCCAGGCCGGAGGAGTTGAGGCGGTCCTTCACCTCGTCCCAGAGCGCGGCGCCGCGGAGGGATTTTTCGACGACGGCATCGAGGTCGGATTTGTTCGAGCGGCCTTGGAGGCGAAGGCCGTAGGTGATGTTTTCGTAGATCGATTTCGGGAAGGGATTCGATTTCTGGAAAACCATGCCGACGCGCTTGCGCAGCTCGATGACGTCGACGGAGCGGTCGTAGATGTTGACGTCGCGGATTTTGATCGTGCCGCGGGCGACGCGGGTGCCGTCGATCAGGTCGTTCATGCGGTTGAGGCAGCGGAGCAGCGTGGATTTGCCGCAGCCGGAGGGACCGATGAAGGCGGTGACTTTCTTCTCGTCGATCTTGAGGCTGATGTCGTTCAGCGCCTGGGTCGCGCCATAGAAAAAATCGACGTGATCGATCTCGATAAGCGTGGGCGCGGCGGGCGCGGTGGAAGGACGCGGCGTGGTGGTCGCGAGAGGGCGTGAGTCCATGACAATGGGGGCGGCGATTACCATTTGTGGCGGTTGCGAAGATTATTGCGGAGCAAAATCGAGGTCATCGCGATGCCCGCCACGAGCGCGAGGAACACGAAGGCCGTGCCGTACTGCACGCTTGCGGTATACTCGTTCTGCGGGATCTTGGAGCTGACGGTGTAAATGTGGTAAGGCAGCGCCATCACCGCTTGGAAAAAGAAATCAGACGGCTTCGCCAGGTCCTGCCACGGCAGCTTGTCGCGAATGCCGACCGCAGCCGTGAACATGATCGGCGCCGTCTCGCCCGCGACCCGCGCGATGCCGAGAATCGACGACGTGAGGATGCCCGGGAGCGCATAGGGCACGACGTTTTTGCGGATCGTCTGCCATTTGGTCGCGCCGAGAGCCAGTGACCCTTCGCGGAAACCTTTCGGCACGGCCTTGAGCGATTCCTCGGAGGCGGTGATCACGACCGGGAGCACCATGAACGCCAGCGTGAACCAGCCCGCGAGCAACGAATAGCCCCAGCCGAAGAAATTCACGAACATGCCGAAACCGAAAAGGCCGAAGACCACGGAGGGCACTCCGGCGAGGTTGAGAATCGCCAGTCGCACGAAGCGGATGAAGTGGCCGTCGCGGGCGTACTCGTTGAGATAAATCGCGGCGGAAACCCCGAGGAAAAGCGCGATCGTCATCGAGCCGACCACGAGCAGCAGCGTACCGACGATGCAGGGGAAAATACCACCGGAAGAATACGCGTAGGTCTCGGCCTTGAGCGCAGCCGCCGCCGGGTTCTTCGCCTTGAACTCCTGGAATTCCGTGAAACCCATCGAGCGTTTCTGGCCTTCCCACTCAAACACGAAGAGCGACTCCGGTGCGGCGGTGAAGAACTGGGTGTTGATGAAAGGCGCCTTCGCCTGAAACACCGTGCTGGCACCACGAAAGATGATCTGGCCGAAGATCAACGCACCGCAGAGCAAAATGGTGTAGGTCGCGGCGCGAAACAACCAGAACGCGTAACGCTCGCGCTGGCGCGCGGGCGTCGGTCGAAATTGAAACACGTGCGTCGAGGAAGAGTCGGTCATGGGATGATCAGCCGATCGAGATGCGGTAGCGCTGGACCACGCGTTGCGCGACATAGTTGATCGCGAGGGCGAAGAAGAAGAGCACGATGCCGACCATGAAGAGCGCGCGGTAATGGGTGCTGCCGATCGGGACCTCGCCCATCTCTTGGGCGATGATGCCGGTCATGGTGTGCACGGGCTGCGTGACGACCCCGAGGCCGGCCGTGAAATCAGGGATGGCGATGCGATTGCCGGCGCAGAGCAGCACGACCATCGTCTCGCCGATCACGCGTCCGAGGCCCAGCAGCACGGCCGAGATGATACCTGAGAGCGAGGCGGGCACGATGATCTTGAGCACGGTCTGAAGTCGCGTCGCGCCGAGTGCAAACGACGCCTCTTTGAAAGCGCGCGGGACGTTGTTCAACGCGTCCTCGGCGAGGGTGAAAATCGTCGGCACGGCGAGCAGCGCGAGCAGGCAACCGGCGGTGAGGATGTTCAGCCGCTCGGTAAAGGGGAAACCCGGCACCCAAAAAAGCCAGGTGACTTGCGAGAGAGCGCGCAGCGCTTGGCCGAGAATCGCGATGCCGAAAAAACCCAAAACCACCGACGGAATCGCGGAGATAAATTCGATGCTGGGTTTGACGAAACGTTGCTCGGTCGGCGTGGCGATCTGGTTAATGTAGATCGCGGCGCCCACGCCGAACGGCACGGCGATCAGGAGCGCGACGATCGACACCATCAGCGAGCCGACGAGGAGGGGGACGATGCCATACCAGTCCTGCCAAAAACTCGCGGTCAGCCATTCGCGTCCGAAAACAAAACCAGTGAAAGCTTGGTGCCACGGCACCGGCCGATTGTGATCCCACGTTTCGAGTCTGTTTTGCGTGGCCGGAAAGGTGGCGATGTAGTCGTGGGTGAGTTTCTTGAATTTCTCCATCCGCGACGCCAGTTCGGGTACAAGCACGGTCGGCGCCGCGGCGAGCGCCGCTTCGAGTTTTTGCCGGAGTTCGTTCGAGGCTTCCCGATACGCGGGGAGGATGCCGGTGAGCGGTTTTAGTTCGGCGTCGAAATCGACCGTCTCAATTTTGACGGCGGCGGCCTCGGCGGTTTTGCCCGCGGCGAGAAGCTGCAGACGCTCCACCTTCTTGTCCTCGGCGACGAGGAACTTGGTTTTAATGGCGGTGGCTTGGTCGGAGAGATCCGAGACGAGACCGCGAACGGGAGTGATCGCATCACCGACTTGGTCGGCAAAGGTATCGAAGCGGGCGAGCGCCGTGTTGGCGTCGGCCAAGCTGAGTTTTTTTTCCGCGAGGAGATAATTGAGCTGACGCAAACGCAGGTCCGACACGTAGCGGGTCAGCGCCGCATGGTCCTCGGTTTGGGAGCGGATGAAATCGACGTACTCCAATCCGGCCTGACGGTAAGTGAGCAGATTGCGCCGGTTTTGGCCGAAGAAATCGATGCCCTCGCGAAAGAGAAAAATCGTGATCAGCGCCAAAACGATGATCGAGACGAGTGCGTTGCCCCCGAAGAAAACTTTGATCGCGTCGTCGGCGGTGAGCCCCAGGATCCGGACGCGGGATTTGTTCGCGAGGAAATGCGAAGGAGCGGCCGGGCGCGGGGAATCCATAGGGGGCTCTACTACGAGCGGATAAAGGTTGCCGGGACACAAAGGCCCGCTGACTTGAGGTCAAGCGGGCCTTGAAGAGTCACCGTTACGATTTAGCGGATGGAGACGAAACCGGTTTTCTCGGCGATCGCCTGACCTTCATCGCTGAGCGTGAAAGCGAGGAACTTCGCCGCTTCGCCGGTCGCTTCACCGTTCGTGTAGTAGAACGTCGGGCGGGCGTACGGATAAGTGTGGTTCTTCACCGTGGCCTTGGTCGGAAGCAGTCCGTCGATCGGCAGCACCTTAATGCCGGCGGCGTCTATGGAAGCGAGGCCGACGTAGCCGATACCGCTCGGGTTCTTGGCAACTTCAGCGACGATCGCCTCATGGCCGGCCATTTTCTGCGAGGAAGAGGCGTAGTCGCGCTTGTTCATCGCGAGTTCCTTGAAGTCCTTGTAAATGCCCGACGAGGTGTTGCGGGTGTAGACCGAGACTTTGCCGGGGTTGCCGCCGACCACGGACCAGTCGGTGATTTCACCGGCGAAGATCTGCTCAACCTGGCGCTTGGTGAGCTTGGCGACCGGGTTGTTGGAGTTCACGATGATGGCGATGCCGTCATGCACGACGATGGTCGGCTTGAGCGTCACGCCCTTGGCGGTCGCACCCGATTGCTCGACCGGAGTCGCGCGGCGGGAGGACATGCCGATTTGCGCGGTGCCGTCGGTGATCGCGGTGATGCCGGTGGTCGAGCCTTCCGCCGAGATCTCGAAGGAGACGCCGGGGTGTTTCGCTTTGTACTCTTCGGCGAGCGCCGGGACGAGTTTCCCGCCGAGAGTGTCGGAGCCTTTGATGACGAGTTTCTGAGCCGAGGCGACCGAGGCGGCCGCGAGGGCAGCGAGGATGAGAATGGATTTTTTCATGGGAGAGATGAGTGCGTGGATGAGAACGATCAGAATTTAAGGACGAGATCGACGAGGAGTTCCTGCGATTTGTTGAGATTGCCGAGGGCAAAGGTCATGCCGGGCTGCTTAATCTTCGTGTCGAAGTAGGTCACGTTGAAGTTGACGAAGTCGGTCACGTTGTAAGCGAGCGCGAGCTTAAAGCCCTTTTGGTTCGTTTTGCTGAAGCCCCAGTCGGAGTCGTTGATATTGGGGTCAACCGCCGCCACACCGACTTCGCGGTAGTCGAGCTTCGCGCTGTAATCGCCCTGCACTTTGCCGGTGCCGTAGCTATAGCCGACGCCGGCGAGCCAGGCGCTGGCGCCTTTGCTGAAGAGCGCGGGGTTGAGGTTGTAAACCTTGTAGGCCCGGGTCGCGCCCGTGAAGTTGTAGGAGGAGTCCCAGTAAAGTTTGAAGGCGGTGCCTGGCCCGTGGATATTGGCGAAGTTCACTTCGCCCGCCAACGTGCCGTAATTCTGGGCGCGCGTGGTGCCGGCGATGGCGGCGGAGTTGAGGAGACCGGTCATCGTCGACTGGTTGTAAGCGGTGTAACCGGCCGCCACGATAAAGCTGCTCAAGTTATCCGGTGCGAACCAGTGCGTGTAAACCGCCTGCTGGTCGAACATCCACGTGTCGCGACCGGCCGGGCCCGGGGTGGCCTCGGGATTGTCGAACATCGCATGCTGCATCGCGCGAATCTCAAAGGTGTCTTTCAGTCCGAAAAACGCCTTGTAGTTTTCATAGACGCCTTGGGGATTGATGTCCGCATCCCAGCGCATGTCGGTGGAGTAAAATGGATTTTTCTGCTTCCCGAGGACGAACGCCCAATTCGCATTCGGCTGCCAGCCCACGTAGGCACGGGCAATGTAAACGCCATAATCGTCCGCCCCGCCGGTGAACGTTTGGTTCGCGGAATCGGAAGCCTGGCCACTCTCGAGCGCGAAGCCGGCCGTCCAGCCCTTCTGGAGGACCATGTCGCCGTTAAAACGAAAACGAAAGCGCTGGCGGGAGGTCTCGTTGTTCAGCGCCGCAGCCCCGGTCGCGAGCTCCGGGGTCTGGCTGTTGGATTCGTAGCGCATCCGCAGGTCGCCCGAGAGCTTGAACTCCACGAGTGAGGAACTGAGATTCATTTTCCCGGCGGCGGTATTGGCCGCGAAGTCCTTCGTGAGTTCGGCGCGGATGTCTTCCGACTCCTGATCGGTGACATTGCCCTTTTTTACGAGCAGATTGAGGAGCGCGCCGCTGTCTTGGGCGAGCGCCGAGCCGGCGGAGAGGAGAGCGCCGCCAAGCAGCGCGAACCAGTGGGATTTCTTAAACAACATGATGATCGGGATTGAAGGTTTGTTTGGTTAAAACCCCGTTATCCTAGACTCCGTTTGTTACGAACGTGTGGCGGCCTTGTGACAAACGCGCAAAACGCCCCGGGGAACAGCGCCCGCTCGACTTCGCCCGCTACCACCAATGGCATAGCGCGGCCGAAGTGAGCGCCTCATCGAGCGGGGGCAGATAGGGGTGCCACAATTTCTCCCATTCGAGGCTGACCACGCCGGCAAATTCCGCGCGCAAAACCGCCAGCAATGGCGCGGAGGGAAACTCACCCGTGCCGGGCAGCACATAGGTGTAGGGGTGTTTGGCGGACGGAAGGCTGACACTGTCCTTCACATGCACCAGCACGACATGGGGCTTGATGGACTGCCAAGTCGTCACTGGGTTTTCGCCGCCCAGTTTCCACGTGTGATGCGTGTCCCACAAAATGGCCGTGCCCGGCACAGCGGTAACTAGGCGGGTCACGGCCTCGGTCGTCGTGAGCGCGTCGTGGGTCTCCACCATGAGATCGGTCGCCCAGCCGTTTTGCGCGCGCAGCTCCCGCCACCAGCCGAGGGCGGCGGCGATGTTTGCCAGGCTCCCAGCATCACCCGCGCGACCACCGTCGAAGACCCGCAGATGCGGCACGCCCAGAGCCTCGGCCCAAGGGATGAATTGCAGGAGGGCGGCGCGATCCACCGGCGTGTGGTCGGCCAATTTGAACGAGGTATCGAGAGCTGCGACTTTGGCCGGCGCTGCCCGGAGGTGCGCGACCAGGTTTGCAGGCGTTTGAAAATGCCGGGCGAAATACGCGGGCAAATCGGTCGACCCGTCGAGAGCGCGCAATTCCACGGCGGTCAACGCGTGCCGGCCAGCGAGCGCGAACACGTCGTCCAGCATCAGGGCGGGACAGCCCAGCGTGGAAAATGCGCGATGATACGACATGCTCCAACTTGGGACGGCGGACGGGGCGACGGCACGCCCAAAACTGGCGGAGAGGGAGGGATTCGAACCCCCGGAACCCTTTCGGGCTCACCTGATTTCGAGTCAGGCGCGTTAGACCACTCTGCCACCTCTCCGGAACACGAACGCGGCAACGTAGGCCGCACCTCCGAAAACGGAAGCCGAAAATCGCCCTGTCGCCGTCTCAGCTGTTTTCATCCTCGCCGACGACCGCCATCGGCCGGTTGGCGGGGAGATGATGCGGCAGGAACAGGTAGTATTGCATCAGCCACCAACTCCGCGACGAGCGGTAGAACAACGCCGGAAAAACGATCGAGCCCGCGCCGGCCAGCACCATCGCCGTCGTGACGCCGATCACCTTATAGTAGGCTAGCAGCATGACGGGGGTGAGAAATCCCACGAGCGTCACGCCATAGTTGAGCGACATCGAGCCGAGGAAAAAACCCTCGTCGCCCTCGCGCTCGATTTTCAGGCCGCACGCTGGACAATCCTTGTTCACCTCGAAAAACGTGCCGGTCTTGAAGAGCGTGCGCGCCCCGCAGTTCGGGCAGCGATTCGCGAGGCCGCGGGTGACGATCTGGACTCGGGTAACTTTCATCGGGCGGAAAAAAACAAAAAGGCGCCGCACCCGAGAGAGTGCGGCGCCTGAAAAACGGCAAACGGTTTCGGGTTTAGCCGCCGAGTTGGAAACGCACGAAGCGGCGGACGACGATGTTCTCGCCGGTCTTGGCGATCTGGGAGGCCAGAAACTCCTTGATCGATTTGTCGCTCTGCTTGACGAACGGCTGATCGACGAGGCACACGGTCGAAAAAAAGCTCTCGAGTTTGCCATCCACGATTTTCTGCACGACGGCAGGCGGCTTGCCGACGACGGTCGCGGCCGCGATCTCACGCTCTTTGGCGAGGTCGGCCTCCGGGACTTGGTCGCGGGAAACGTAGAGCGGATTGGCGGCGGCGATCTGCAGGCAGAGGTCGCGCACGAAGGCCCGGAACTCGTCGTTGCGGGCGACGAAATCGGTCTCGCAGTTGACCTCGATCAGGACGCCGACTTTGCCGCCGAGATGGATGTAGCTCTCGATCAGGCCTTCCTTCGTCGTGCGGGTGGAGAGCTTGTCGAGTTTGCTGCCGAGCTTCTTGCGGAGGATCGTCGTCGCATCGACCACGTTGCCGTTGGCTTCGGTGAGGGCTTTTTTGCAATCGAGGAGACCGGCGCCGGTCGCGCCGCGCAGCTCGTTGACCATTTGAGCGGTGATGATGGTGCTCATTAAGATTCGGAGATTTGGTTGAAGGGATTAAATTTATTCGGCCTTCACCGGCAGCTTGCGGGCGCGGATGACTTTCTTGGCCACGCCAGGTTGCTCAGCTTCGCCTTCGACGACGGCGGCGATGCCGGCGGGGAGTTCGACCTTCGAGAGGTCGATCTCGTCGGCGGAGAGCGTCGCGGCGTGAGCGGCGGCATGGGCCGCGGCGCCACGATCGGCGCGGCGGGTGTCGCGCTGGGCGAAACCGGACTGCACGGCGGCGACGATGGCGTCGACGATGATGCGGATGGATTTCACGGCGTCGTCGTTGCCGGGGATCGGGTGCGAGACGGTGCTCGGGTCGGAATTGGTGTCGACGAGGCCGATACAGGGGATGCCGCAGCGGGCCGCCTCGGCGCACGCGATCAACTCATGGTTCACATCGACCACAAACATCGCCGTAGGCAGGCCGGGCATATCGACGATGCCGCTGAAATTCTTCTGCATGCGGACCATCTCGCGCTTGATGGCGGATTCTTCCTTGCGGGAGAACTTGGACAACTCGCCGGCGGTCTCCATCGCCTGGTATTTCTTATACTTCGCGATGGATTTCTTGACGGTCTCGTAATTCGTGAGCGTGCCGCCGAGCCAGCGGTCGACGCAGAAAGGCATGTTGGTGACGCCCGCGGCTTCGCGGACGATTTCCTTGGCCTGGCGCTTGGTGCCGACGAAGAGCACGTTGCCGCCACTGGCGACGGTGTCTTCTAGGAAGGCGCAGGCTTTTTCGAGGGCGGCGTGCGTCTTGCCGAGGTCGATGATGGTGATGCCCTG
>JANYBX010000190.1 GCA_025360615.1 Opitutia bacterium | reverse complement strand
CGGAAAAAGACCGCCGCATCCTCGTCCTCGTCCAACTCGCCGGCGGCAACGACGGACTCAACACCCTCGTGCCCTTTGAGGACGCCGATTACTACCGCCTTCGACCGACCATTGGCCTCGCCAAGGAAAATGTTCTCCGCGCCAGCGACACGCACGGCCTCCATCCCGCGATGACCGCGATGCACGCCCTGTTGCACGATGGCAAACTCGGCATCGTGCAAAACGTCGGCTACCCGAATCCCAACCGCAGCCATTTCCGCTCGACGGAAATTTGGGAAACCGCCAGCGGCAGCGGCGAATTTCTCGGCTCCGGCTGGGTCGGCCGCTACCTCGACAACGCCTGCGCCGGCGCCCCCGTCGCCACACACGATCCGGTCGCCGTGCATACCACCAGCGGCGTGCCCCAGTCTTTTTTCGGCGCGCATGAGCATCCCACCTTCGGCCTCCTCCCCTACGGCGGCAACCGGCGCGACAGTGAGGAGACTCGCAAGCTCCTCGAAAACATCGCCGCCGCTCCCGACGCCCTGGCTGACGACAACGGCAATTTTCTCAAACACACGTTTATGGACACGCTCGTGACGGAGAAAAAAGTCCAGAAAGTGCTTGGCGACTACAAACCCGAGACCTCGTATCCGGGGAACCCCTTCGCCGCGTCGCTCCGCAACGTCGCCGCGCTCATCGCCGCCGGCCTGCCAACCCGCGTGTATTTCGTCTCGCTGAGCGGCTTCGACACGCACAGTAACCAGCTCAACGCTCAGGGCGGCCTGCTCACAACCCTCTCCGAGGGCCTCGCCGCCTTTCAACGCGACCTCGAAGCCCACAAACTCGACGGACAGGTGGCGACGATGACGTTCTCCGAATTCGGCCGGCGCCCGAGCGAAAACGAAAGCAAAGGCACGGACCACGGCACCGCCGCGCCACTCTTCGTCATGGGCTCGGGCGTGAAAGCCGGCCTGCACGGCACCGCGCCGTCGCTCGATCTCAAGCGCAACCAAGACCTCACCTTCAGCACGGATTTTCGCGGTGTTTACGCCACTATGCTGGAGCGCTGGCTCGATTGCCCCTCCGAGCCCGTGCTCGGCGGAAAATTCGACCAGCTCGACCTGCTCGCCGGCGCGCGCGCGACGACGTAGGGTCGCGTTGGTTTACCCGGGCATCACCGGCTCTACCGCGTCGGACCGATTTTCTGAGCGCCGGCAGACCACAAGGTGGAGCGGTTGACCTCAAAACGGCGCCAAAGAACATTTGTATTTTCGGCCTACGGCTTCTTGCCGAACTCAAACAACTCATAGTGATGGTATGCTAAAACCCACTGCTCGCTCTCAGGCCAAACGGCCACGTCATCGGATGACGGATAACAAAAGCTATCCCAGTAATCAACGAAGACACGCCAAGTAGTGCGCACCGCCAAATCAGGCTGCCATGACACGAACACTAAAAGATCACTCGGCTGTTGCTCAAATAACCACGCTCGCGCTTCAACTATTGGAATGTCGGCACGTTGTGAAATAATCGCGCCGAATACAGATGGCGAGAGAGTGCGGCTCTCCTGATAAAAAGTCCGCGAACGCTTGTTAATCTGTGCTGCTCCAGATGCCTCAAGCGGCACAATACTCGCGAGAATGTGCGATGGCATGACACCATGCTCAGACTGTGTCCAGCGCCAGGCTAATGGAAACTCTTGAGCAGTCATGCGCGTAGTAGGCCTGAGTAAGATGAGCCCCGCCCGCTCAGGGCCGTGGCGGCCCTTACTTCCCGATCCCGTGCGTGCGGAAGCCAATTTCGCGCAGTTTTGCGAGATCGAGGATGTTGCGACCGTCGAAAATGCAGGCCGGTTTCACCATCCCCGCGTAGATCTTCGCGTAGTCGAGCGTCTTGAATTCATCCCACTCCGTCACGATCGCGAGAGCATGCGCTCCGTCGGCCGCCTCATAAGCGCTCTTCGCAATCGTCAGTCGCGGATCATCCTTGCCCGTGCCCAAAATATCGCGGCGGATTTCGTCCGCCGGCACTTTCGGATCGTAAACGATGACGCGCGCCTGCTCGCCGAGCAGTTCCCGGCACACCGCGATCGCCGCGGTTTCCCGCGTGTCGTTCGTGTCCTTCTTAAAGGCGAAGCCGAGCACGGCCACCTTCTTGTCGGCCGCCGTGTTGTAGAGTGAATTCACGATGCGCGAGGCAAAACGTTTCTTCTGCCAGTCGTTCGTCGCCACCACACTCTCCCAATAGCGCGCCGCCTCGGGCAGGCCGAATTTCTCGCAGAGATAAACGAGGTTCAAAATATCCTTCTGGAAACACGAACCGCCGAAACCCACCGAGGCTTTCAGGAATTTCGGGCCGATGCGCGAATCCTTGCCGATCGCGTTTGCCACTTCGTCCACGTCGGCACCGGTCGCCTCGCACAGGGCGGAGATCGAGTTGATCGAGGAAATGCGCTGCGCGAGGAACGCGTTGGCTACGAGCTTCGAGAGCTCCGACGACCAGAGGTTCGTCGTGATGATGCGATCACGCGGCACCCAGTGGGCGTAAACATCGACGAGCGTCTTGATCGCCGCTTCGCCCTCGGGCGTGCGCTCGCCGCCGATGAGCACGCGATCCGGGCTGATGAGGTCGGCCACCGCCGTGCCTTCGGCGAGAAACTCAGGATTGGAGAGCACCTGAAATTTCGCGCCACGCGAGTTGGCCGCGAGGATATCTTTAATTGTCTCGGCCGTCTTCACGGGGATCGTCGATTTTTCCACGATGATCTTCGAGCCGTCCGCCACCTCGGCGATGGTGCGCGCGACGGACTCGATGAAGCGCAGGTCCGCCGCACGGCCCGCTCCAACACCGTAGGTTTTCGTCGGCGTGTTGACCGCGACGAAAATGATGTCGGCCTCCTTGATTCCGCGGTGCACATCGGTCGAAAAATGCAGGTTTTTGCCGAGGCTCTGCTTCACGACTTCATCAAGGCCCGGCTCGTAGATAGGCAGGTTGCCCGAGTTCCAGGCGGCGATGCGGGCCGCGTTCATGTCAACGACGGTCACTTGGATATTCGGTGCCTTGAGGGCGATCATCGCCATCGTCGGACCACCCACGTAACCAGCTCCAATGCAGCAGATTTTCATAAATAGAAAAAAGAAGCTGGCGGTCGTTCGCGTCAAATCCAAGGAGTAATTTTACGCACCGCCAGCGGAGCACAAAAAAGGCGCGGGATAAACCGCGCCTCGGGTAAAATAAGCTGGGTTTCCGTTCAAGCCGGATGAGGAGTCGGTGCCGCGCCGCCGGGAGCGATCGACTCAGGAGCGAGCGATTTCTCGCTCGGTTTGCGGTCCACGGGTTTCTCTGCGGCCTTTTCCAAAGTCGCCGTAATCACAGGTGAACGCATCTCGCCGAACTGGATAATCTCAAGCACGTGCTTGCCCTCGATCGTCTCATGCTCAAGCAGGGCTTCGGCGATCTTGTCGAGCGCCGGCCGGTGCTTGGCGATGAGTTCGGTCGCGCGGGCGTATTGCTCCGAGATGATTCGGTGGATTTCCACGTCGATCTTGCGCGCGGTCTCCTCGGAAACGTTTTCCGAACGGGTGATATCGCGGCCCAGAAATACCGTGTCATGATTATCGCCATAGGCGATCGGGCCGAGCGGACTCATGCCCCAGTCGCACACCATGTGGCGGGCGATCTTGGTGATCTGCTTGATGTCGCCGGCGGCTCCGCTCGAAATGTCGCCGAGCACTAATTCCTCGGCAATGCGCCCGCCGAGGCCCATGGCGATTTGGTTCAGCATCCGCTTCATCGCGTGTGTGAGCATGTCCTTCTTCGGAATGAACATCGTGCTGCCCAAGCTGCGACCGCGCGGGATGATCGTCACCTTGTGGACCGGCAGCGTGCCGTCATCCAAGACGCCCTGCACCAGCGCGTGGCCGGCTTCGTGGTAGGCGGTCAGCTTCTTTTCCTCGTCGTCCATGAGTCGGCGACGCTCGCGGCCGAACTGCACTTTTTCGCGGGCGTCATCCACGTCGATCATCTCGACCTTCTTCTTGTTGCGCCGCGCCGCGAGCAGCGCGGATTCATTGAGGAGATTGGCGAGTTCGGCGCCGGAAAGCCCGGGCGTGCCGCGCGCGATCACCGCGAGATCGACGCTGTCAGCGAGATTAATTTTCTTGGCGTGCACGCGCAAAATTTGCTCGCGCCCCACGAGATCGGGCAGGTCGACGTAAACTTGGCGGTCGAAACGGCCCGGGCGCAGGAGCGCGCTGTCGAGCACGTCGGGGCGATTGGTCGCCGCGATGATGATGACGCCTTCCGTGGTATCGAAGCCGTCCATCTCGACGAGCAGGGAGTTGAGGGTCTGTTCGCGTTCGTCGTTGCCGCCGCCGACGCCCGCGCCGCGCTGCCGACCGACCGCGTCGATCTCGTCAATGAAGATCAAACATGGCGCGCTCTTGCGGCCCTGCTCAAACATGTCGCGCACGCGGCTCGCGCCGACGCCGACAAACATCTCGACGAAGTCCGAGCCGGAGATGCTGAAAAACGGCACGTCGGCCTCGCCGGCGACCGCCTTGGCGAGCAGCGTTTTGCCCGTGCCCGGCGCGCCCACCATCAGGATGCCGCGCGGGATCTTGCCGCCCATCTTGGTGAATTTCTTCGGGTCCTTCAGAAACTCGACGACTTCGCTGACCTCTTCCTTGGCCTCGTCGCAACCCGCGACATCGGCAAACGTGATCTTGTCGCGATCGCGCGTCAGCAGTTTCGCGCGGCTCTTCCCGAAACTGAGCGCACCCCGACCCGCCTGGCGCAGTTGGCGGACGAAAAGAAAATACAGCACGCCGATGATCATCAGAAATGGGATCACGTTCAGCGCGATGCTCGCCAGCAGGGTGTTGGCCGGCGGCTCCGCGAATTTCTTCGATTTTTGCAACAGCGCCATGTTGGCGTCGATCAACCGGCCGGCGGCGTGAAAAGAACCGGTCTTGGTCCCGCGCTCGTTCTTGAGCACTTGGTCGGTGGCTTCACCGGTGATGATCACATAGTCCCGGCCATTTGCCGCATCCGGACGAATGACGCCCTCCTTGATTTGTCCAGCCCCCGCAAGGTCGACGACCTCTTGAATACTAATGACCGCCGGCGCCACGGTGACCGGAGGCCCCCAGTAGAGCAGCGCCGCCGCCACGGCCACGATGGCGAGCCAGATAAATAGAACCTTCGGGCGATCAGGAGGCAGATTCTTGAGCGAGCGACGGGGTTTCTTGGTTTCGGAGTCGGACATTTAGAGAGATGGACTGTGGTGGGAACGTGGATGTTCCCCGGGGGAAGTCAATTGGTCGGCCTTGGAAAACGACGCCCTCTTTCAATCGGCCCCAGAGGCGCGCGCTCAAGCCGCAAATATCCCCGGCGAATCACCGCGAAGGCCTTCGCGCCCAGACTCTGGCGGGTGTTTCCTCCGAGCATCGCCGCATCCAGGAGCCGCTCGAAACCCTGCCGAGCCAGTTCGCCCACCCCGGTTTGAACCCGCAGCCACCGGTGCAACGCCCGCCGCACCAAGGCCCGCGGCCGGCCCGCCAGCTTGCGCAAATCCAGCGCCCCGTCGCGGCCCAGCGCGTCCACGTCGTCGAGCCAGCGCTCGAGCGCCGCATCGTCTTCCTCCAACAGCTCGCGGGCCAGAGCCGCGCCGGCGAGCGCATCGCGCCCGGACGATTTCGTCCACGCGGGCAGCACCGAACGGCGCACGCGGTTGCGGAAAAAATCGTCGCCCGCATTCGTCGAATCTTCGCGCCACGGAATTCGCGCGGCGCGCAACGCGGCCACGATCTCGCTCTTTTTCAACGTCAGTAACGGCCGCAAATGCACGCGATCACCCGGCATCGTCTGCACGGGCCGCGGTGCCGCGAGCCCCGCCGCGCCACTGCCGCGCGCGAG
>JANYBX010000133.1 GCA_025360615.1 Opitutia bacterium | reverse complement strand
CGAATCGCGTTGTACGTGGACAACTTGGGTAAAGTGACGCACGCGGCACGACAACTGCCGTCGGGTATGTGGACGAGCAAGCTGGGCGCCAACTACGACGTTTCCCATACACTCGATGCTCTGGAGGGCGGCACATACGGTTCGGTTGCGAAAATCCTGAAACGAAAAAACAGCTTAGGAGAGCCTTCAAGCTAGCAAATACCTTTGCACGTCCGTAAGCGTCTAACACACTGCCTTTTAGACAGATCGTAAGGGTGACGAGTCTGACGCGGACTTTGGTCGTCGGCCTGCGTAATGGTGACGACTACGAACTGGAGCGTCGTGGATGGAGCCACCGTTCTGAAGCTGAAGCAGAGGCTACGACGTTTGCCAGCACGCCGGCGTCAGCGTAGTGAAGTTGTCCTGATTGGTAATCGCGGGCAGACCATCGGCGTGGGTGGTTCGAGTTTGACCGGTCCGGTCTGGGCGGGGCTGATCGCGATCATCAATCAGGCGCGGGCGAAAGCCGGCCTGCCGACGGTGGGTCTGCTCGGGCCGAGGATTTATCCGTTGATCGGCACGGGCGCGTTTAAGGACATCACCGTCGGCAGCAACGGCGCCTACAACGCGGGCGCGGGCTACGATCTTTGCTCCGGCGTGGGCTCGCCGAACGTCACCGCGTTGATCCAAGCATTCGCGAACGCGCCGGCGATTTCGGCGCAGCCCATCTCGCAGGCGATCGCGAGTGGCGGCACGGTGGTGTTCCGGGCGGCGGCGAGCGGGAATCCCGCGCCGGCTTACCAGTGGTTTTTGAACGGCGCAAAAATCACGGGCGCGAGCGGCTCCATGTTCGTCATCAACGGCGCGACGCCGGCCGACGCCGGGGTTTATTCCTGCGTGGCGGCCAACGCCTCGGGCTCGATCACCAGCACGGCGGCAACGCTCGCGATTTCCGCGACGGCGGATTTCGGGCGGTTGAGCAACCTGTCGATTCTCACGGATGTGTCCGCCGGGGTGCCGAACTTCACGGTCGGCACCGTGATCGGCGGGGCCGATACGAGCGGAAGCAAGCCGCTGCTCGTGCGGGCGGCGGGACCCTCGCTGACGCCGCTCGGCGTCAGCGGTGCGCTGATGGACCCGAAACTGGATTTTTTTTCCGGCCAGACCGTCGTCGCATCCAACGACAACTGGAACGGCGACGCGACGCTCGCCGGCGCGTTCACGAGTGTGGGCGCATTTGCCTATGCGTCCGTCTCGTCGAAGGACGCGGCGATCTTCCATCCCGCGCTGGCCGCCGGCAGCTATACCGTGCAAGTCAGCGGAGTCGGTGGCGCGACGGGGACGGTCATCGCGGAACTCTACGATGCGACACCGGCGGGCACGTCGACCGCGACCACACCGCGACTGACAAACGTCTCCGTGCTCAAGCAAATCGGCGCCGGCAGCACGCTCACGGCGGGCTTCGTGATCGGCGGCGCGACGGCGAAGACAGTGCTGATCCGCGCCATCGGGCCGGCGCTCGGGCTCGCGCCGTTTAATATTTCCGGCACGATGGCCGACCCGCAGCTCACTTTGTTTAACGGCAGCTCGGTGGCCATCGCGGCGAACAACGACTGGGGCGGCGACGCGCAGTTGACGATGGCTGGGGCGCGGGTCGGGGCGTTTCCCATCGGCAGCGTGCCGAGCAAGGATACGATCCTGCTGATCACGCTCAGTCCCGGCAGCTACACCGTGCAGGTGAGCGGCGTGAACGGCACGGGCGGCCTCGCCATCGTGGAGATTTACGAGGTGCCGTAGGCCGCGCAAATCCGTGACGCCTGGGCGCGAAGAGAATTTCGACTCGCTGAAGGTCAGGCTCACGCTCAAGCAAGGTGACCGCTCCGAAACTTAAACCGTGATGCTGGCGCCCTCGCAGAACGGGGACTGAATTCCCCGGCGCGAGGGTCAACCAGCCGCTGACAACGACCGCCCCATGCCCCTCTTTCACCTCATCTATGTGAGCTCGGCCACGGTGCCGTTTCCCGAGACCGACTTGCTCGCCTTGCTCGAGCGCAGTCGTCGCAACAACGTGGGCGTCGGCATCACCGGCTTGCTGCTCTTCCGCGATGGAAATTTCATGCAGGTGTTGGAGGGGGAGGAGCCCGCCGTGCGCGAAACCCACGCACGAATTTTGCAGGATGACCGACACCGCGGCGCGATCACGCTCGTGAAAGAAGCCATTGCGGAACGCACCTTCGCGGACTGGTCGATGGGCTTTCGGAATCTGGATTCGGAGGATCTTCGGAAGACCCCGGGCTACAGCGAATTTCTCAACGAGAGCTGGTTCGGCCATAAGAAAAACACGGACCCGCGGAAGGCGGTTCAGTTGCTGCATTTTTTCCGCGCCCGGTTGCGCTGACGCACCCCGCCGATCTTTGGCCGGGGCGGAAGCCGCAGGTTTTTTGCGCGGATGCGCGAGTGCGTGCGGAAACGAAGGCGGCGTGAAGTTTTTCAGGAGAAACTCGTCGGGCTCGGAACTGGGGAGCCCGGCGCGTGGTCACGCTGTGGACGCCGTATGCATCATTCCAGCGTCCAGCCGAACGAGTCAGTTGCCACGTCCTTGCCCGCCGTCGCCGCGTGGGATGAGGCGTTTTTGCGCGTCGAGAGCTATCTGCGCGCCCATCACCTCGAAAGTCGCGTGCTGCTGAATCAACTCGCGACCGACATCATCCGCGAGGCGCGGGAACGGTCGCAGGGAAATCCCCAAAAGAAGCCGGTGGTCGTGGCGATGGAGGTGACCCACTCGCGGATGGGCGCTTGGTTTGCGCGGGCGGGTGATGCGGGGGACTGGTCCGACGAACGCGTGCGGGTGCGCGGACGGCTCGCGCTGTTGCTCGCGGACCTGCCCGGCCGCTGGCCAAATTGTTTTCTCTCGGCCGAGCCCCTCCCGCCCGAACTCGGCGCGGCGCTCGCTTCCGGGGTGCTCCAGCCGGGGCCGGAACTGCGGTTCAGCAACATGCCCCCGGCGCCGCTTGAATTTGGATTTAACGCCCCGGACAATCCGAACTCCCGCCCGCAAAGCGGCTGGTTCGTCGTGCGCGCGGCCGGATGGTGGCTGTGCGCCGTCGGGCTGTTTGGCGTAGCTTGGGCGGCGAGCCATTGACCGGCCATGAAAGTCGCCCGATTTGATCCCGCGAGTTTGAACCCCAAGGAGGTCACGCGACGCCGGCACCGGCTCGTGACGGTCATGGTGCTTTTGGCGGGACCGGCGGTGTTGATCATGGCCGACCTTCACTGGCGCACGGGCTATGACGCGTGGAAGCTGGTCCATCTCGCGTTGTTCGTCGTGCTCTTCTGCTTGGTGGCGCTGGGGGCGGCGCAGTCGTTGACCGGATTTTTTCTCCGCCGGCGGGGAGGAGATCCCTCTCAAATCATCGCTTCACTCGCTCCCGGGGACGAGGAGCGCAGCATCACCACGCCGACGGCGGTGGTCATGCCGATCTGCAACGAGGAGGTGGGGCGCGTGATCGAAGGCCTGCGGGTGATGTATCGCTCCCTCGAGCGCACGGGCAAACTGCCCAACTGCGATTTTTTCCTGCTGAGCGACTCGACCGATCCGAATCGCTGGATCGCGGAGGAAGCGGCGTGGCTGGCGTTGACGCAGGAACTCGGCGCGCAAGGCCGGATTTTTTATCGAAAGCGCCGGGTCGGCATCAACAAGAAGGCGGGCAACCTCGCGGATTTTTGCCGCCGCTGGGGCAGCCACTACACCTACATGGTGGTGCTCGATGCGGACAGCATCATGACGGGCACCGCCATCGCCCGCCTCGCGCAACTGATGGAGCGCAATCCCAAGGTCGGCATCATCCAAGGCGTGCCGATGCTGGTGAACGGCGAGACGATTCTCGCGCGGCTTCAGCAATTCGCGACGCGCCTCTACGGGCCCATCTCAGCGGCGGGCCTAAACTACTGGCAACTCAGCGAGGCAAATTACTGGGGCCACAACGCGATCATCCGGCTCGGGCCATTCATCCGCCATTGTTCGCTGCCGGAACTGCCGGGCGAGGGCCCGTTTGGCGGGCGCATTATGAGCCACGATTACGTCGAGGCCGCGCTGATGCGCCGGGCGGGATGGGACGTGTGGCTCGCGACGGAGCTGGAGGGAAATTACGAGGAATGTCCGGGCAACGTGCTCGAGTTTGCGCAGCGGGATCGCCGCTGGTTGCAGGGCAACCTCCAACACGCGCGGCTGGTCGGCGCGAAGGGCTTTCACGCGGTCAACCGCGTGCATTTCGCGCTCGGCATCCTCGCCTATCTGGCCTCGCCCCTGTGGCTGGCGTTTCTCGTCGTGTCGGCAGTCATCGCATATCGCTTCGGGGCGACGGGCGTCACGCTGCGGCCGGTGCATAGCTTCGCGGAGTATGCGCATTGGAGCTATCACGCGCAGGCGGTTTGTCTCTCGTGCTATACCCTGACGCTGCTGTTTTTGCCGAAGGTGCTCGCGCTGCTCGATCTCCGCTCGAAGCCACGGGAGGTGGCGGCGTTTGGAGGCTGGGCGGATTTGTGCGGCGGGGTTTTTCTGGAGACGTTTATTTTCACGCTGCTGGCGCCGGTGCTGATGCTGTTCCACACGAAGTTCATCGTGCTCACGATTTGCCGGCGGAAAATTTCATGGGGCGCGCAACGCCGCGGACGCGCCGGCGAGTCGGTGCTCGGTGAGACGATCGCGGCGCATTGGGGGCACACGCTCATCGGGGTGGTGGCTTGGATGATCGTGAAGGCGATCGATCCCCTGCTCGCGCTCTGGATGCTGCCGATTCTGGCGGGATTGGTGTGCTCGATCCCGCTGTCGTTTTTCACTGGATCGCTGGCGGTGGGCCTGGCGCTGAAGGAGGAGGGGTTGTTCACGACTCCCGAGGAAAGCCGTCCGCTGCCGGAGATCGTGCAATTGGGCGAGCTCTTGTCCGGCGGGCGGTGCGGCCCGCAGCCGTTGCCCGAACTGGAGGCGAACTACGGTCTGCTGCAAGCCGTGCTCGATCCCTATGTGAACGCCGTGCATGTGTCGCTGCTGCGGGTGAAAGACGATCCGCCGCCCGCGAGCGAGGAACGTTTCGCGGGCTTGCGGCAGACGCTGCTGCGCGAAGGCCCGGAGGCATTGCCGCCGCGCGACCGGCTCGCGCTGTTGATGGACGTGGATTCGATGAATGCGTTGCACGACGAGCTCTGGTCTTCGCCGGCGTCACACTTGGCGGAGTGGTGGCAGCTCGCGCTGCAACACTACAACGTGATCGCGCCCGTGCCGGAGACGGCTTTCACCCGCAAACCCGGCGTGGCGGGGAGAATCATTTCGAGCGCAAGGAGCGCGGTGGTTTAGGAAGATTTTCCGGCGAATTGCGGGTGACTCTCGATCAGTGTCTCGAACGCGGGTTTTTCCTGCTCGGCAAGAGTGGCGGGAAATTTCGATCCGCTGCGCCGCCAGCGCGCGAGCCAGACTTCGCCGAGCAGTGGCGGTGAAAGCGGATGATGCGCGGCACCGTCGG
>JANYBX010000127.1 GCA_025360615.1 Opitutia bacterium | reverse complement strand
ACCGGGAAATTTTCCGATTACGATTCGCTGCTCACCTACTACGTCGGCTGCGGCGGGAATGAAAACACCACCACCCGCTTCCGCCGCTACGATGGCACCGCCGCGCGCCCGCTCCTCCCCGAGCACGATCTGCGCGCGCCTAAATTCCTGCTCGCGCCCAACCAGACCTACCGCATCCGCCTCGTCGCCCGCGAGGGCGTCGCCGAGTTTTGGCGCGATGGCGAATGCTTCCTCACGTTTCGCGATCCCGCCCCGCTCACCAGCGGCTGGTTCGGTTTCCGCACGGTCAACAGCCACCTGGTCATCCACGATTTTCGCGTCGATTCACCGGGAGCGCGATCGCCCTCGGCCGCCCCGTGACGCGCGCCCGCGTTACGTTTCTGCAACATCGGAATTAATCCTCGTTTTGCCCGCCCGGGAAAATAGGCTCACCCCTTTTCGTTCCGCCCACGACGCCTCCGCATGGCCCCGCGCTCCAAAACAAAATCCACGCCGCCGCCCGCGCCCGCTTTTTTCAACCGCGAGCTGAGCTGGCTCGCCTTCAACGAGCGCGTGCTCGCGCAGGCCCAGAGCGAGCGCCATCCGCTCCTCGAGCGCGTCCGCTTCCTCGCCATCGTCAGCTCCAACCTCGACGAGTTTTTCGAGATCCGCGTCGCCGGCCTGATGCAGCAAAACGACTCCGGCCTCACCGATCCCAGCCCCGACGGCCTCCCGCCCGACGAAGCCCTCCGCCGTATTCACGCGCGCGTCAGCGAACTCGTCCGCGAACAATATCGCTGCTGGCAGACCCAGCTCATGCCCGCCCTCGCCGCGCACGGCATCCTCTTCCGCTCCGCCCGCGAGCTCTCGCCCGTCGAACTCAAATGGGTGCGCGCCTATTTCCGCGATCAGGTTTATCCCGTCCTCACCCCGCTCGCCCTCGACCAGTCCCACCCGTTTCCCCAGCTCGGCAACAAGACGCTCAACGTCATCGTCTCGCTCGATAATCCCGACACTCCCCAAGTCGAGAAGCTCATCGCGATCCTCCCCGTCCCGCGCATCCTCCCGCGCCTCGTCGTCATCGCGCCGAAAAACGGCGGGCCCCAGCGCACCATCTTCCTCAGCGAAATCATCAAGCTATGCGCCGGCGAACTCTTCCCCGGCTACACCCTCACCAGCGCCCACGCCTTCCGCGTCACCCGCAACAGCGATCTCTACATCGACGACGAGGAAGCCGAAAATCTCCTCAAGAAAATCGAGGACGAGCTCCGCAACCTCCGTCGCGGCGCCGCCGTGCGCCTTGAGATCGAGGACGGCGTCGACCCCGATCTCTTCGCCACGCTCTGCGACCACCTCGCCCTGCCGCAGGATTACGTTTATCGCATCAACGGCCCCGTGAACCTGCTCCGCCTGCAGGCCCTCGGCGACATCGACCGGCCCGATCTGAAATACGCCTCGTTCACCCCCGTCAACGCCACGCCCCTCGCCGACACCACGCGCATCTTCGACACCCTCCGCGCGCAGGATGTGTTGCTCCACCATCCCTACGATTCCTTCCAGCCCGTCGTCGATTTCGTCGAGCAAGCCGCGCGCGACCCGCAAGTCTTCGCGATCAAGCAGACGTTTTATCGCACCAGCGGCGACTCGCCCCTCGTGCGCGCCCTCATCGAGGCCTCGCGCAACGGCAAGCAAGTCACCGCCCTCGTCGAGCTGAAGGCCCGCTTCGACGAGGCCAACAACATCCAGTGGGCGAAACAGCTCGAGGAAGCTGGCGTCCACGTCGTCTACGGCCTCGTCGGCCACAAGACCCACTGCAAGCTCTGCCTCGTCGTCCGCCGCGAAGGCCGCCGCATGAAGCACTACGCGCACCTCGGCACCGGCAACTACAACCCCCGCACCGCGCGATTCTACACCGACCTCAGCTACTTCACCACGCGCCACGGCATCACCCGCGATGTCGCCCAGCTCTTCAACACGCTCACCGGTTTCGGCCGCTCGCCTGTCTTCCGCCACCTGCTCGTCGCGCCCTATAATCTCCACCGCCGCATCGGCGAACTCATCGCCCGCGAGGCGAAAAACGCCGCCGCCGGCAAACCTGCGCGCATCATCGTCAAGATGAACGCGCTCGTGGACCGTGCCATCATCGAGGCCCTCTACGCCGCCTCGCGGGCCGGAGTGAAGATCGACCTCATCATCCGCGGCGTCTGCTGTCTCGTGCCCGGCGTGAAAGGCCTCAGCGAAAACATCCGCGTGCGCAGCATCGTCGGCCGTTTCCTCGAGCACGCCCGCGCCATTTATTTTGAAAACGCCGGTGGCGAACCCCTCATCATCGCCGGCAGCGCCGACTGGATGCCCCGCAATTTTTTCCGCCGCGTCGAAGTCGTCTTCCCCATCGACGACCCCGTGCTCCGCCGCTGGTTCATCCGCGATTTCTTCCCCGCCGAACTCCGCGACAACGCCAACGCCCACCTCCTCCACACCAGCGGCGCCTACACGCCCGCTCCCCGACGCACCGGCGAATCCGGCTTTTCCGTACAGGCCCACTGCATTACTTCCGCCGGCCAACGCGCCGCCGGCTAGCACCTCTCCAAGTGGTGCGCCCGCCCGCCGGTCGGGCTCCGGTAGTTTAATCATCGCGTGAACTGTAAGAGCGACTTTACGCCGCGATGCCTTTTCCGAATTCCGGTGCAAAGCCGTTCCTCCCCTCCACCCGAGTTGAAGCGGGTGCATCGAAGGGGAAAACCAAACTTGTTGTCCCCGCCCCACCCAATCGGTCCGTCCGGCAGCCTCCCGCTTGTGCCGTGAATCGCGCCGGTCGGAAATCAGGAGCCCCGCTCCTTCCTCCCGCCAGCAATGGCTGGCCCACTGCCCCGTCACCTCCCCCGTCTCCGCCGATTTCCCCACCGCCGAAAAACTCCATCCGCCTGGGGGTCGCACCACCCACTCCCGCTTGACCGTGATTTTCCACCACCTATCGGGTCGGTCGCACAAACCGTAGGGGCGCCCCTCGCCCCAAACCCGACTCGCGCAGCGTGAGCCGGCCCCAACTCGCCCCCCGCCCCCGCAACCAAACGCCGCCTCGCCCGTCCTCCGAACCTCTCTCCATGCCCACGCTTACTCCGCTCCGCGCTCTTCGTCTCCGCCTCCTCGCTCCTCTCTCGGCGTTGTTGCTCGCGCTCGCCGCCCCCGCTGCCGAGCCCGCCGCGTTCCAGCCGCCCGCCTCGCCGCGCGTGACGTATAACTTCAACCCCGGCTGGAAATTCATTCGCGAAGACGTCCCCGCCGCCACGAGGCCCGACTTCGACGATTCCAAGTGGTCGTCGATCAGCACCCCGCACACCTGGAACGACGTCGATAGCTACCGCCAGTTCATCAGCCATGGTAGCGGCGATCGCGGCGCGTTCGGCGGCATCGGCTGGTATCGAAAACACTTCAAGCTCCCCGCCAGCGCGAAGGGCGGAAAAGTTTTCCTTGAGTTCGAGGGCCTCAAGCAGGCCGGCCGCTTCTTCGTGAACGGCCAGCCCGCCGGCAAATTTGAAAACGGCATCACCGCCTGCGGTCTCGATCTCACCGACCTCGTGACCTTCGGCGACGCCGACAACGTCCTCGCCGTGCAGGTCGACAACAGCAACGACTACAAGGAAGAGGCCACCGGCGTCGGCTACCAGTGGATGGGCCGCGCCTTCAACCCGAACTTCGGCGGCCTCAACCACAACGTCTGGCTCCACCTCACCGGGAAAATCTACCAGACACTCCCGCTCTACGAAAACCTCCAGACCACCGGCGTCTACATCTACGCGCAGCACATCGACGTCACCGCCCGCACCGCCGATCTCACCGTCGAGGCGCAGGTGAAAAACGAATCCGGCGATTTCGCCGCCATCACGCTCTCCGCCATCGTCGTCGATGCCGCCGGCATCGTCCGCGCGCAGTTCGACAGCGAGAAATCCGATCTCGTCAACAGCCAGACCGAGACGTTCACCGCCTCCGGCAAACTCGCCGCCGCGCATCTCTGGGACATCGACGATCCCTACCTCTACGACGTCTACACCATCCTCAACGTGGACGGCAAAATCGTCGACGTGCACAAAGTCCGCACCGGTTTCCGCCAGGCCGAGTTCAAGGGCGGCGCCGGCACCGGCGGCGTTTATCTCAACGGCAAATTCGTCTGGCTCACCGGCTACGCCCAGCGCGCCGTCAACGACTGGGCCGGCCTCGGCCAGGCGTATCCGGACTGGATGCACGACTACAACGCCCAGCTCGTGCGCGCCTCGAATTCAAATTACATCCGCTGGATGCACATCGCGCCCCAGGCCGTCGACGTCCGCGCGTGCGACAAGTTCGGCATCGTCCAAGTCTGCCCCGCCGGCGACAAAGAGGCCGACCCCGTCATGGACAAGCGCAACGCGCCCGAAGTCGCCCGGCGCCAGTGGGACCAGCGTGCCGAGGTCATGCGCGACACGATGATTTATTTCCGCAACAGCCCCAGCATCCTCTTCTGGGAGGCGGGCAACCAAGTCGTCACCGTCCCGCACATGGAGGAGATGATCGCGCTCCGCAAAAAATGGGATCCCACCGGCGGCCGCGTCATGGGCACCCGCCACGGCGACAACAACGAAGCCGCCACCGCCCTCACGCCCATCTCCGAATACTACGGTGTGATGATCGGCCAGGATCGCCGCACCGACGAACTCCCCTCGCCCACCGCCGTCTTCCGCGGCTACACCGGAGAACGCCGTGATCGCGCCCCGCTCATCGAGACCGAGGACTACCGCGAGGAAGCGCCGCGCGGCATCTGGGATGAATTTTCCCCGCCCCATTTCGGTTTCAAGAAAGGCCCGAATGACACGTGGAATCTCGACTCCGAAAAATTCTGCCTCGGCGCCATTGCGCGCTACCACGCCTACGTTTCCAACCGCATCGACCACGCCGACCCCGCGCATGCGAAGTGGGCCGCCTACGCCTCGATCTACTGGTCCGACTCCAACGCCGACGGCCGCCAGCAAAGCAGCGAAGTCCTCCGCGTGAGTGGCAAAGTCGACGGCCTCCGCCTCCCCAAGGAATTATTCTACGTCACCCGCGTGATGCAAAACGCGCAGCCCGATCTCCACCTCATCGGCCACTGGAATTATCCGGCGAACACCAAAAAAACCATCAACGTCGCCGCCACCGGCTGCGACACCGTCGAGCTCTTCCTCAACGGCCAGTCGCTCGGCCAATCCACCGCACCCCGCACCGGCTACCTCTACCAATTTCCCGATGTCGCCTTCGCGCCCGGCACACTGAAGGCCGTCGCCACGAAGTCCGGCCAGATCGTCGCGCAGCACGAACTCGAAACCGCCGGCGAAGCGAAATCGCTCAAGCTCACCGCGCACGCCGGCCCCCGCGGTCTCCAAGCCGACGGCGGCGATGTGGCGTTCTTCGACATCGAGGTCGTCGACGCAAAAGGCCGCCGCTGCCCCACCGATGAAGCCCGCGTCGATTTCGCCGTGACCGGTCCCGCCCTCTGGCGCGGCGGCCTCAACAGCGCGAAGGAAAACTCCACCAACCATCTCTACCTCGACACGGAGTGCGGCATCAACCGCGTGTCCCTCCGTTCCACGCTCACGGCCGGCACGATCACGTTGACCGCCAATCGCGCCGGCCTTGCTCCAGCGACGGTGAAGATCGAATCGAAGCCCGTGGAAATCACCGCCGGGCTGATACGCACCCTCCCGCCCACGCTGCCCGCGGCTCGCGCGATCGTGCCGTAGTCGGACCGCCCAGGAAATCGCGGCAACCTTTGCACCCGCGCCGCGTCAACCCGCCCGTGCGAGCGGGCGGGAAACGTTTCATGCCCGACGTCTCCGGCGACGGCGCCCTAAAACGGCCCCCGCGTATTTTGAAAATCCCGCCGCCCTCCCCTCGAATGATCTGCAACTTCCCGTTTCGTCCCCCCCTGCTTTTTATGAGCGTCGCGCTCGTGATGACGGTCGCCGCCGCCGCGCAGCCCGTGCCTGTCGGCTGGCTCGGTGGCACGCCAGCGCCGCTCCCCACCGGCGTCAGCTTCGGCGTCCCATGGCCGCGCGGTGCCGTGCAGAAAACGCAGGCGTTCACCCTCACGACCGCCGAGGGAAAAATCCTTCCAGTGCAAACGTGGCCGCTCGCCACCTGGCCCGACGGTTCGCTGAAATGGAGCGGCATCGCCACCGTCGCCGGCCCGGCCAACACCGGTGAACTAAAACTCTCCGCCACGTCTGGCCCTTCCCCTGCGGCCGGCGCTGAAATCAAAGTCACGCCCAGCGCCACCGCCTTCCTCATCGACACCGGCCGCGCCCAAATCCGCGTGTCGAAAACGGGCGCGAACCTCATCGACTCCATCACCGTCGAAGGCCGTGAGGTCGCCCGCGACGGCCGGCTCGTGTGCGTGTTGCAGAACGGGCCCGACGGTGACGCCACCGCCACGCCCTCGCGCGAACGCTTCGGCACGCGCGTGCAACAGGTCACACTCGAACAATCCGGCCCGGTGCGCGCGGTCGTTAAAATCGAAGGTGTGCATCTCGGCGCGAAAAGCGGACGCGAGTGGCTGCCCTTCGTCGTGCGGTTGTATTTCTACGCCGGGCAGGAATCGGTTCGGCTCGTGCACTCGATTGTCTACGACGGCGATGAGAGCGTGGATTTTATCCGCGGGCTCGGCGTCGTCTTCGCCGTGCCACTGCGCGAGCAGGTGCAGAATCGCCACGTGCGCTTCTCCAGCGAAAACGGCGGGCTCTGGTCCGAGCCGATCCAGCCGATGATCGGCCGTAGCGGACGCTTCGTCAGCGATCCGAAAAGCGGCGACGATCTC